>CBFHCJ010000328.1:0-7475 GCA_965654005.1 uncultured Streptomyces sp.
ATGATCTACGACGCCCTGGAGATGCAGTACCGCCAGGTCAAGGTCCGCAAGGACCCGAACTGCGCGGTCTGCGGCGAGAACCCGACCGTCACCGAGCTCATCGACTACGAGGCCTTCTGCGGCGTCGTCTCCGAGGAGGCCCAGGAGGCGGCCATCGGCTCGACGATCACTCCCAAGCAGCTCAAGGAGTGGATCGACGACGGCGAGAACATCGAGATCATCGACGTCCGCGAGCAGAACGAGTACGAGATCGTCTCCATCCCGGGCGCCAGGCTGATCCCGAAGAACGAGTTCCTCATGGGCGCCGCCCTGGAGACCCTGCCGCAGGACAAGAAGATCGTCCTGCACTGCAAGACGGGTGTCCGCAGTGCGGAAGTCCTCGCCGTCCTGAAGTCGGCGGGCTTCGCGGACGCCGTGCACGTGGGCGGCGGCGTGATCGGCTGGGTCAACCAGATCGAGCCGCACAAGCCGGTGTACTGATCAGTCGCCCGGCTGACCGGCGGGACTGAAGAAGCCCACGGCTCTGACCAGTTCAGATGCCGTGGGCTTCGGTCGTTGTCGATCGGCCTCGGGTACCCTCGCACGGCCCAGAGACGAGGAGCCGGTGGGGACCGGACCTGGGACTAGTGACAGACGGTGCCGGCCGAGGGAAGCTTGCCGTTCAGCAGATAGCGGTTCACCGCGTTCTGCACGCACTTGTCCTTGCTGTCGTACGCGCCGTGCCCCTCGCCCTCCCAGGTGAGCTCGACGCCTACGCCCTTGCCCAGCGCGTTCACCATCTTCTTCGCACCCTCGTACGGGGTGGCCGGGTCGCCGGTGTTGCCGACCACAAGGATCGGCGCGGCACCGGGCGCGCTCACGTTCGGATGGTCGGTGGCTCCCGCCACCGGCCAGTCGGCGCAGCTGAGCAGGCCCCAGGCCAGGTAATCGCCGAAGATCGGGGAGGCGTTCCGGAACTGCGGCAGCTTCGCCCTCACGTCGGCTGGGGTGTACCGCGGCTTCTGGTCCGCGCAGTTGATGGCGACGAACGCGGGGATCAGGTTGCTGTACTGGCCGTTGTCGTTGCGTCCGTTCATGATGTCCGACAGCAGCATCAGAATCCTGCCGTCGCCGGCGTACGCCTGCTGCAGGCCCTGGGTGAGGTACCCCCAGAAGTCCCTGGAGTACAGGGCCTGTGCGATGCCGTTGGTCGCGGCGGTCTGGGTCAGCTGACGGGGGAAGACGCCGGGGATCGGCTTGTTCTCGAGGTTGTCGAGCAGTGTGGCGATCCGCTTCTTGACGTTCTGCGGAGTGCTGCCGACCGGACATGGCGTGCTCTTCGAGGTGCAGTCCCGGGCGAAGTTGTCGAGCGCGAGCTGGAAGCCCTTGGCCTGCGCGATCGAGGCCTGTTCCGGGTTCTGCGCCGGGTTGACGACCGCGTCGAACACGGCCCGCCCCACATGCTTGGGGAACAAGTGGGCGTAGACACCGCCGAGTTCGGTGCCGTAAGAGATCCCGAAGTAGTGCAGTTTGGCGTCGCCGAGCACCTGGCGCATCAGGTCCATGTCGCGGGCGGCGTCGGTGGTGCGGATGTAGCGCAGCGTGGTGCCGGTGTTCTTCTTGCAGGCGCTGTTGAACTGCTTGGTGTCGGCCAGGAACTTCTTCTGCTCGGCCGCGTTGTCGGGTGTGAAGTCCTGCTGGAAGTAGGTGTCGAGCTGCTGGTCGTCCTCACACTTCACGCCCGCGCTGAGGCCCACCCCGCGGGGGTCGAAGCTCACCAGGTCGTAGCGGGTGCGCAGGGCCGTGTAGTCCGATGCGAAGGCGGGCAGCGTGCTGATGCCGGAGCCGCCGGGTCCGCCGTAGTTGAAGATGAGCGAGCCGAGCCGCTTGCTCGGGGGACCGCTGGCCTTCACGCGGATCAGCGCGATTCCGATGGTGCCGCTGTTGGGGTTGCTCCAGTTCAGGGGCGCCTTCATGGTCGCGCACTGCCATTGGCCGCCGTTGGGCAGCGGCGAGGGGGCGCTCCCGCCGCCCTCCGACGCGGAGGGTGGCGGGCAGGCCTTCCAGTTCAGCTTCTGGTGCGACAGTCCCCCGTTCAGGGGAGCGGCGGCGTTCAGGGGAGCGGCGGCGAAGCCCATCAGTGGCGAGGACACCAGGACGGCGGCAGCGGTCATGGCAGCGGCATGCATACAGGGACGATTCGGCATATTCCCATCGTGGGACCGTATGGCCTGGGGCGCTCGGGGCGTGGGTCACGCGGGTGAGTGCCGTTTCCGGGACCGCGCGTCGCCTGGACGTGACGGGTGGTTCATGCTCGCGTTGCACCACCCGTTTGTGCACGCTCCTATAGGGCGCCCTTGCGTGTCAGATGGTTGAAGCACAGCCATCCCGGCAGCACCGGCAGCCACAACGTCAGGAGCCGGTACAGCAGCACCGCGGGCGCCGCGACCTCCTTGGGGAGGCCGACGGCGATGAGACCGACCGTCAGGGCCGCCTCGATCGCGCCCACGCCGCCCGGGGTCGGGGCGGCCGAACCGAGCGCGTTGGCCGCGAGGAAGACGACCGCGACGCTGGCCAGGCTCAGCGTGGTCTTCTCCTCGTGTCCGAACGCCCGGATCGAGGCGTCCAGGCACATCACGAAACAGGCGGTCAGCAGCAGCATGCCGCCGATGCCGGTGACGAGCTTCTGGGGCCGCTGCAGTACGTCCAGCATGCGCGGCACGACACCCGCGAAGAGCGACCTCACGCGCGTGACGACGAACTTCCGCAGGAACGGGACCGAGGTCACCACCAGGACGAGCACCGCGACCGTCAGCAGACCGGCGATGACCGTGCGGGAGGGCGACAGGGACGGCGTCTTCTCGGTGCCCGTGAGGTAGCCGAACGACAGCAGCATCAGGATGTGGCAGCCCAGCCCGAACAGCTGCGACGCGCCGACGCTGGCCACCGCGAGGCCCGGCCGCACCCCCGCGCGCTGCAGGAACCGCGTGTTGAGCGCGACGCCGCCGACCGCCGCGGGCGCCACGATCTTCACGAACGACCCGGCGACCTGCGCCGCCACGGCCCGCAGGAACGGCACCCGCTCCGGCACGAAGCCCAACAGCGCCATGGCCGCCGCGACGTAGCTCAGCGCCGAGAAGAACACGGCCGCCGCCACCCAGCCCCACTCGGCGTTGGCGAAGAGTGTGCCGAACTCGATGTGTGTGAGCTGCGTGAGCAGGAAGTACGCGCCGATGGCGCCGGCCATGAAACTGATCAGCGTGCGCGGCCGCACCCGCTCCAGACGGGCCGGTTCGACCGGAGCCTGCGGCCGGATCAGCAGCACCTGGTGGCGGATCTGGGTGAGCAGATCCTCCTCGCGCGCCTCCTCCAGCGCCTCGTCCATCGCCCGCTTCTCGGCCCGCTGCGCGGCGCGTACGGACTTCTTGTCGGGCTTGTCGAGCACGACCGCGGTGCCCTCGCGGCCCTCCTCCGCCGGGGCCGGCTTGGCCTGCCAGGACGCCTCCAGGACCGCTTCCCGCTCGCGATGGGCCCGATCCCGGGCCAGTTTCCTGAGCGTCGCGCGCGTGGAGCGCGTCAGCGCGATCGGCTGCAGCATCGGCAGACAGCCGGCCACCGCGTCCGGGCCGAGCACGCCGACCGCGGACGCCACCGCCCGCTTTGCGCCCACCCGCAGCCCTAGCGTGGCCAGCAGCTGCGCGATGTCCATCCGCAGCACCAGGTCACCGGCCGCGATCTCGCCGCTGCGCAGATCGGTGAGGACGACGGCGCCGGAACGATCCACCACGACGGCGTCACCCGCGAGCCGGCGGTGCGCGATGCGCCGCGACTGCAGCGCCCGTACCTGGTGCCAGGTGTCGTGCAGCAGCTCGTCGGTGATCTCCTCGTCGGCCAACTGGTCGAGGGTACGGCCGCCGGTGTGCTCGTAGACGAGCATGACGGCGTCGGGACCCAGCTCGGAGGTCGCGATCAGCTTGGGTGCGTTGACGCCGGCCGCGATGGCCGCGTACGCCAGAAGCGCCTCCTGCTCCAGCGCCTGGCGCAGTGACTGGAGGCTGCGCCGGGTGGTGATTCCGCGCAGTGTCAGCCGCCGCCACACCCGGTAGAAGAAGCCCTGCGCCTGCTGCTCGCGGTCGACGACGGTGACATCGAGGGGCGGGCCGTCCTCCAGGGTGACGAAGTAGCGACGACCGCGGTCGCCGTTGTCCGCCGTGTCGGGCGCCTCCTCGCGCGCCGCGCTCACGGGGTGGAAGCCCACGGTGCGCAGGCCCGCCATCAGGGTCCGCCCCGTGGGCCGTACGTTCGGCGAGCCGACCGCGTACAGCGTGCCGGCCGCGACGCTCCAGCCGATCAGCACCGTCAGGATGATCGAGAACGGCGTCGTGTAGCCGGTGACCAGCATGGAGAAGGCGTCGAGCAGCAGCACCACCCACAGCACGGCGCGCCAGCGTGGTCTGCGTGACATGCCCACGGCCGTCATATAGGCGATGACAGGTGCGAGATAGCCGTGCACCGGATCGGTCAGGGCGTGGATGTCGCCGGGGGAGGGCTGGGTGAGCGCCTCCTGGATGGAGTGCGGGGCGGCCCTGGCCACCCACAGGTCCGTGGCGAGCGTCACCCCGTGGGCGAGGACCGCCGCGAGGACACCGTCGGCGATGCGCAGCCCGTCCCGCTTGATCAGCCGCTCGATCGCGAAGGCGACCGGCACCAGGAGGATCGCGATGCTCGACGCCAGACCCGCGATCTTGATCAGCAGATCGGGGGCCTGCCCTGTGCCCTTGTTGATGTCCTGTTCCAGCCCCGACGTGGTGCCGTGCGCGAACGCGGCCACGGCCAGCAGCACGACGATCGCGAGCACGCCCACCAGCAGGCGCATCAGATCGGAAGGACGGTGCACGCGCGCGGGGAGCAGCGGTTCGTCGCCCTCGACCTCGTCGTTGTGGGCGTCCGCTCGGACCTTGTCCGGCTCGGCCCGCCGCTGCGCGTCGGCTGCCCGCGGCTTCTCGTTCTCGTGTGCCTTTTCGTTCTCGCGTGTCTTCTTGTTCGGATCTGTCCCCTTGTTCGCGTCTGTCTTCTTGTTCGCTTCGCCCTCGGCGTTCTGGTGCGCGGCGAAGGTTTCCGGGCGCGACGAAGCCTCAGAGGTGCTCTCCGCGCCGTCGGGATGCACACCCTGCTGTTTCATCGACTCTTCTTGATCTCGTATCACCAGTCACCGCCCGCACGATGGTGGCATGTCCGCCCGACACACGGGGGCATCAGGGTGCAAATGCGGGGGCGCACAGTCTGCCCGAAGCGCTGCGCCGGGGCGAGGGTTGGGCTCGGCCGCTCTCACCTCACATTGTCGGTGGCGTACGGCAGGATGGGGCGGATGAGCGAGGATGGCCTGCCGGCGGGTGCCCTGCCGGAGTACGCGGAACGGGTCCTTGACGTGGCCGAACGCATTCCTGCGGGGCGTGTCATGACGTACGGCGACGTGGCCGAATGGCTGGAGCATGAGGAGGGCGAGCGCGAAGCGCTCTCCGGCGAGGGCGGTGGGGGGAGCCGGGTGGGAGGCCCGCGCCAGGTGGGCCGGGTGATGGCGCTCTACGGGGGAGCGGTCCCCTGGTGGCGGGTCATCCGTGCGGACGGCGTGCTGCTCCCCGGGCACGAGGTGGACGCGCTGGGCCACTACCGCGAGGAGGGCACCCCCCTGCGTGAGTCCGGCCGCGCGTCCGGGGGACATCTGCCACGCGTCGACATGAAGCGGGCGCGATGGGACGGCGGCGAACGAGCGGAGGATCACATCTGACAGCTTCCGCCATCGGACGCGGCGAAGGGGAACCTGTGGCCCGTACGGGGGAAGCGGGGCACGCCCGTGCCATGCCGTACGTTCGTGCAGCGGGGGAGACGAGCGACCCGATGCGCGCGGTGGAAGAAAGCGAAGCCCTGCTGTCACGGCACCCTCGGGCGTAGCGTCGACGGCGCGTGTCCCCCTCACCCGGCGGCAGTCCGCCCACCAGTACGACCACCAGGACCGGCGAACCACGTGAGCTCCTCTTCCTCCAGCAGGCGCCTGCCGCACCCCCAGATGCGGCAGGGGAGCCGTGGCGCCTACCGACTGGTGCGTACCCCGCCCGCCCGAGTGGACCCCCCACTGCTGGACGCAGCGCAGCGCGCGGTGGTTGACCACATGGCCGGTCCACTGCTCGTTCTCGCAGGTCCGGGCACCGGCAAGACGACCACGCTCGTCGAGTCCGTGGCCGCCCGGATCGCCCGTGGAGGGGACCCGGGACGCATCCTGGTGCTGACGTTCAGCCGCAAGGCCGCCGTCGACCTGCGCGACCGTATGGCACTGCGCAATGGAGCGGCGCACGCCCCGCAGGCCACCACGTTCCACTCGTTCTGCTACGCCCTGGTCCGTTCCCACCAGGACAGCGACCTCTTCGTCGAGCCCCTGCGGCTCTTGTCCGGCCCCGAGCAGGACGTGACCGTGCGTGAGCTGCTCTCCGGGCAGCCCGACCTGGAGCGCCTCGGACTCGCGCATGTGCGCTGGCCCGACGAACTGCGCGCCTGCCTGACCACCCGCGGCTTCGCCGACGAGGTCCGCGCCGTACTGGCCCGCAGCCGGGAACTCGGTCTCGGCCCGGACGCTCTGCGCCGTTTCGCCGGGCGCATCGGCCGCCCCGACTGGGAGGCCGCGTCCGCCTTCCTCGCCGAGTACCTGGACGTCCTCGACCTCCAGGGGGTGATCGACTACGCGGAGCTGGTCCACCGCGCGGTGCTGCTGGCCCGCCGCCCCCAGGTCGCCGAGCGGCTGGCCGACCGGTACGACGCGGTCTACGTGGACGAGTACCAGGACACCGACGCGGCACAGGTACGCCTCCTGCGCGCCCTCGCGGGCGGCGGCCGGACCCTGGTGGCCTTCGGCGACCCGGACCAGTCGATCTACGCGTTCCGGGGCGCCGACATGGGCGGCATCCTGGACTTCCCGCACGCCTTCCCGCACGCGGACGGCACACCGGCGCGCGTGGAGGTCCTCAAAACGTCCCGCCGCTCAGGCGCCGCCCTCCTGGCCGCCACCCGGCTGCTGACCCAGCGCATGCCGCTGACCCGCCTTGCGGCGGAGAAGGTGCGCGCCCACAGGGAACTCGCCGCGGTACGGGACGGGGGTCACGTCGAGGTCCACACGTACCCGACGCCCGGCACAGAAGTGGACAACATCGCCGACATCCTGCGCCGGGCCCATCTGGAGGACGGCGTTCCGTGGGGCGAGATGGCCGTCCTGGTGCGCGCCGGAGCCCGCGCGATCCCCGCCGTCCGCCGCGCCCTGACGGCCGCCGGGGTCCCTCTGGACATCGACGGCGACGACCTGCCCCTGCGCCACGAACCGGCGCTGACGCCGCTGCTGACGGCGCTGCGCGCGGTGGCGCAGGCGGAGGCCGCGGTCACGAACCGCGAGGGGGCCGGACGGGAGGGGGCCGGACAGGAGGGGGCCGGACGGGATTCCTGGCTCGACA
>CBFHCJ010000329.1:0-7475 GCA_965654005.1 uncultured Streptomyces sp.
CGGCCCGCTCGCGCGTTCGGGGGCTGGTGGGTGGCTGGCCCGCTCGCGTGTCTCGCGGGCTAGAGGGTCGCGGCCGGGACGCGCTTTAGGGCCGGGACCCAGCAGCGGATGATGTCGCGGACCGACACGACGCCGACGGGCTCGTCGTGATCGAGGACGATCAGATGCCGGAAGCCGCCATGGGTCATGGTGCGAGCGGCCTCTTCGAGGGTCCAGGACGGCGCGGCGAACACGACGTCCGTGGTGGTGTGGGCGTGGGCCCGTTCGGTGTCCGGGTTCTGTCCGAGACCGACGGAGTTGAGGATGTCGCGCTCGGTCAGGATGCCGAGACCGCCGGCGTCCGGGTCGAGGACCACGGCCGAGCCGACACGGCGGGCGGACATCAGGGTTGCTGCCTGGCGGAGGGTGTGTGCGGGGCCGATGGTGAGGACCACCGTGCTCATGGCGTCGCGGACGAGCATGGGGCGGAGCCACCTCCTAAGGATGCGCTGGAAGGCACTGGTCCAGGGCTCCGGATCCGTCGATCGCCGCCCGCCGGAGACGCCTGTGCAATGCTTCACAAATTCACAAGTGGGGGGACTCTCAGAGTCGCAGGCAAAGTGCGAGTCAACAAGAGGGCGCACGACGTGAGTTCAGGGGCGCTCAAGGTGCACAAGAGCACCCCTGATGTCCAGTGCCGGTCGTTCGATCTCCCGTACCGTTCGTCGGGTCCTCAGTACCGGCCGTTCAGATGGTCGAGCAGAGCGTCGTGAAGCAGGCCGTTGGACGCGGCCGCGTTGCCGCTGTGCGGGCCCGGGCGGCCGTCGAGGCCAGTGAACGAGCCGCCGGCCTCCGTCACGACGATCGCGTTCGCGGCCATGTCCCACAGCGACAGCTCCGGCTCGGCACAGATGTCGACCGAGCCCTCGGCCACCATCATGTACGGCCAGAAGTCGCCGTAGCCGCGGGTGCGCCACACCGCCCGCGTCAGGTCCAGGAAGCCCCCGAGCCGGCCCTGCTCCTCCCAGCCGGACAGCGAGGAGTACGCGAAGGACGCGTCGGACAGCTTCGAGACGCGCGAGACATGCAGCCGGGACGCCGAGGACAGGCTGCGTCCGGTGAACGCGCCATGCCCCTTGGCGGCCCACCAGCGGCGGCCCAGCGCCGGGGCGGAGACGACGCCGACGACGGGCTGGTAGCCTCCCTCGCCCGCCTCCATCAGGGAGATCAGCGTGGCCCACACCGGCACGCCGCGTACGTAGTTCTTGGTGCCGTCGATCGGGTCGACGACCCAGCGGCGCGGCCCCGTGCCCTCGATGCCGTACTCCTCGCCGAGGATCGCGTCGCGTGGCCGGGCGCGCTGCAGCTGGCCGCGGATCAGTTCCTCGGCGGCCTTGTCGGCCTCGCTCACCGGCGTCATGTCCGGTTTGGTCTCGACCTTGAGGTCGAGGGCCTTGAACCGGTCCATCGTCGCGGCGTCCGCGGCGTCCGCGAGTACATGGGCGAGACGCAGGTCATCGAGAAAGTCGGGCATGACCGAACGGTATCTGTCGTTTCCGGGGGACGGCCACACGGGCCGGGGATCTTCTGCGCGTTCGGCGATCGCGTCTTCGTGGTCACGAGGCGCTGTCGGGTGATCGCGGCGTGCGTCGGCCGGTATACGCCCCCCGGCGCCGCCGCGACCCCTTGACAGTGCATGCGCGCGCGTCAAATCTGTGCGTCAGAGCCGCCGACCCCGAGGGAGGCGATGATGCCTGCAGCGCGGGAATCCCTACTGGACGCCGCTTATATGGCGCTCGCACGCCGCCCGTGGTCCGCCGTGCGCATGGTGGACGTGGCCGCCGTGGCCAGGGTGTCCCGCCAGACGTTGTACAACGAGTTCGGCAGCAAGGACGGGCTTGCCCGGGCCCTGGTGCGCCGGGAGGCCGATGGCTACCTCGCCGGTGTCGAACGCGCGCTCGCCGCCCACACGGACACGCGCGAGCGGCTGACCGCGACCGCCGAGTGGACCGCGTCGGCCGCCCGGGGCAACGCGCTCGTCCACGCCATGCTCACCGGGTGCTGGAGCGAGCGGCTGCCGACGCCGACGCTGTCGGCGGTTACGTCGAGCGCCGCTGTGCCCGCGCAGCGGCGGGCGGACGGGCCGCTGCCGTCGCCGGCGGACTTCGTGGCCCTGGTCCGGGACCGGGCCGTCGCTGCGGTGGCCGTGCCCGACATGGGCAAAGGGGATGTCGCGGAGTTGGCTCGGGCCTGTGAGCTGGTTGTCCGGCTGTCACTGTCGTGTGTGGCGGCTCCGCCCGGGGAAGGTGGGCTTGCGGGGCTTGTGCGGAGCGCTTTGCCGCGGCAGCTTCGGTGACGGTGGGCCTATCGGGGTGCCGGTGATTGCGGTTGGGCGTGTGCGGGTTGTGTGTGGCTGATCGCGCCCACCAGCCCTAGTGAGCCGATCCGGAAACCTGCAAGCCGATCACGCCTACGATCACCAAGGTGATCGAGACGATCTTCAAGGTCGAGACCAGGTCGCCCAGGAACACCATGCCGTAGATCGCCGTCCCCGCCGCGCCGATGCCCGTCCACACCGCGTACGCCGGGCCCACGTCCAGCTTCTTCAGGGACAGGGTGAGGAGACCGAAACTGCCGAGGGCGAAGCAGCAGAACGCGATCGTCGGCCAGAGTCTGGTGAAACCGTGGGACAGCTTGAGACAGACGGCGAAACCGGTCTCGAGAAGCCCGGCCACGATGACCAGCAGCCACGCCATGTCTCGTCCTCCCGATTCCCCACGTCGACTGCTTCGTCCGGTCGGATCCGGCCCCGGTGCGACTAAGCCATTACCGGGACTCCATGGACGCAAACAACGAGGAGGTCAGTCCCCTTCCTTCCGTTCACGCGTGGCCAGCAGCCTGCGCAGGGAATACAGCCGCGCCGGATCCGCGTGTCCGTCGGCCACCCATGCGTCCAGCGCGCAGTCCGGCTCGTCGTGGCTGCACGCTCGTGGACAGCCCTCGGTGCCGGGCTTCAGGTCCGGGAAGGCGTGGATCACACGGGACGGGTCGATGTGCGCGAGACCGAAGGACCGTACGCCAGGGGTGTCGATGACCCAGCTGTCGGTCTCCCGCAGCGGCAGGGCGAGCGCCGAGGTCGTGGTGTGCCGGCCGCGGCCCGTCACCGCGTTCACATGGCCCGTCGTGCGCCGTCGGTCCTCCGGCACCAGCGCGTTGACCAGCGTCGTCTTGCCCACACCGGAGTGCCCGACGAACGCCGTGACCTTGCCGTCCAGCAGCTCGCGCACCCGGTCCCCCGCGTTGCCGTTCTCCAGCTCCTCGCGGCTGGTGACGACGTACGGGATGTCCAGGTTGCCGTACAGCTCCAGGAGTTTGTCGGGCGGGGCGAGGTCCGACTTCGTCATCACCAGCAGGGGTTCCAGGCCGCCGTCGTACGCCGCCACCAGGCAGCGGTCGATCAGGCGTGGGCGTGGTTCGGGGTCGGCGAGGGCCGTGACGATGGCGAGCTGGTCGGCGTTGGCGACGACCACGCGCTCGTACGGGTCGTCGTCGTCCGCGGTGCGGCGCAGCACGGAGGTGCGTTCCTCGATGCGGACGATGCGCGCGAGGGTGTCCTTCTGCCCGGACAGGTCGCCGACCAGGGCGACGCGGTCGCCGACGACCGCGGCCTTGCGGCCCAGTTCGCGGGCCTTCATCGCCATGACCGTACGACCGTCGACCAGACAGGTCAGCCGGCCGCGGTCGACGGTGAGGACCAGGCCCTCGGCGGCGTCCTCGTGCTTGGGCCGGATGTTCGTACGCGGCCGATTGCCCCTGCGGTTCGGACGGGTGCGGATGTCGTCCTCGTCGGTGTGCTTGCCGTAGCGGCGCATGATCGTGAGTCCGCCCGTCAGTTCCCGAGCATCCCGGTCCACAGATCGGGGAAGTCCGGCAGTGTCTTGGCCGTCGTCGCCACGTTCTCGATCCGTACGCCGTCGACCGCGAGGCCGATGATCGCGCCGGCGGTGGCCATGCGGTGGTCGTCGTACGTGTGGAAGACCCCGCCGTGCAGCGGGCGCGGGCGGATGTGCAGGCCGTCGGCGGTCTCGGTGACATCACCGCCCAGCTCGTTGATCTCCTTGGTGAGCGCGGCCAGACGGTCCGTCTCGTGCATCCGCAGATGGGCCACGCCGCGCAGGGTCGAGGGGGAGTCGGCCAGGGCCGCGACCGCCGCGACGCCCGGGGTCAGCTCGCCGACCTCGCCCAGGTCCACGTCGATGCCGTGGACGGCACCCGAGCCGGTGAACTCCAGGCCCCGATCGGTCAGTTCGCAGGAACCGCCCATCGCGGTGAAGATCTCGCGCAGTCGGTCGCCGGGCTGCGTCGTGCGCGCCGGCCAGTCGGGGATGACGACCTTGCCGCCGGTCACCAGGGCGGCCGCGAGGAACGGCTGGGCGTTGGACAGGTCCGGCTCGACGGTCAGGTCGCGGCCGAGCAGGGCGCCCGGCGTGACCCGCCAGACGTCGGGTTCGCCGCCCGACTCCGGGGTGTCCACCTGGGCGCCGACCGCGCGCAGCATGTCGACGGTCATGCGGATGTGCGGCAGGGAGGGCAGCGTGGAGCCGGTGTGGCGGACCTCGACGCCCTGGTTGAAGCGCGGGGCGGAGAGCAGCAGGGCGCTGACGAACTGGGAGGACGAGGACGCGTCGATGGACACCGGGCCGCCGTCCAGCGCACCGCTGCCGTGCACGGTCAGCGGGAGCGCGCCCCGGCCGTCGTCGTCGATGCGGGCGCCGAGGACACGCAGGGCGTCGATCACGCCGTTCAGAGGGCGCTCGTACGAGCGCGGGTCGCCGTCGAAGCGGACGGGGCCGTCGGCGAGCGTGGCCACCGGGGGCAGGAAGCGCATCACGGTGCCGGCGTTGCCGACGTCGACCGTGGCCGGGCCGTGCAACGCGGCGGGGATCACGCGCCATGACTCGCCGGAGCCGTCGGGGCCGCCCGCGACGGAGGAGCTGGACGACACTGTCTCCTCGATGCCGACGCCCAGCGCGCGCAGGGCGGCGGCCATCAGCAGGGTGTCACGGGAGCGCAGCGGACGGCGCAGCCAGCCGGGCTCGGAGGCGAGGGCGGCGAGGACGAGGGCACGGTTGGTGACCGACTTCGACCCGGGCACGTGGACCGTCGCGTCGACGGCTCCGCTCGCGTGCGGGGCGGGCCAGAGGGCGGTGGGTGCGGCGGGGTTCACGGTCATGCGCCCCACTTTAGTGGCTGGCCCGGGCCCGAGATCTTGATCAAAAGCGGTGAAACCAGAGCGAAACCGTTGCCTGATATGAGGGGCGCGGAATGGGCCGTGCATATGCGCATGGACGTATGCACGGACGCGCGTGGTCAGGCGTGGTGCCGGACGCGTCAGACCTCCAGCAGCCACCGTCCGCCCCCCATCAGCGAGCACACCGACACCGTGTGGAACAGGAAGAGCCAAAGAGCCGCAGGCACATGGGTGAGCCGGGACAGCTGGTCCGCGTCCGATTCCCGGGCTCCGCCGCGGGACCGCTTGGCCTGCAGTTCGAAGGCCGGGCGCACACCGCCGACCAGCAGGAACCACACCACCGCATACGCGAACGCCGCCTGCACCTGGGGGCCCGCCAGCCAGGACACCAGCAGGAACGTGCCGCCGGTGAGGACCACCGTCAGCGCTCCGTACGCGTTGCGGATCATCACCAGCATCGTCACGAGCAGCGCCGTGGCCAGCCACAGCAGCAGGGTGATGTGCCCGGCGGCGAGCAGCGCCGCCCCGCCGAGGCCGAGCAGCGGGGGAGCGGTGTAGCCGGCGGCGGCCGTGAGGATCATGCCGAGGCCGTGCGGCTTGCCACGGCTTACGGTGAGGCCGCTGGTGTCGGAGTGGAGCCGGATACCGGTGAGGGTACGGCCGGTGAGCAGGGCGATCAGGCCGTGGCCGCCCTCGTGGGCGATGGTGATGGCGTTGCGAGATATCCGCCACACCCCGTGCGGCACGACCACGGCGAGCGCGGCGACCAGGGTGGCGATCACCACCCACAGGTCGGGATCGGGCTGGGTTCCGAAGACCCGGTCCCACAGGTCGGGCAGCGAACTCAGCGAGGTCGAGGCGAGGCTGTCCATTGCTGGTAGTGGCTCCCTGGGTCTGGTCGAATCTGGCAATGTGGCACGTATGTGCGGACGGTATTCAGCGAGTCGTAGGCCAGAGGATCTCGCAGGAATCTTTGAGATCCTGAAGTGGGACCCGAAGGAGACCCTGGCGCCGGACTACAACGTGGCCCCGACCAAGGAGGTCTACGCGGTTCTCGACCGTCCTTTGAAGGACGCCGGCGACGGGCGCCCGGTTCGCCAGTTGCGCACGCTCAAATGGGGCCTCGTCCCGTCCTGGGCCAAGTCGCCGGAGGGCGGCGCCCGGATGATCAACGCACGCGCCGAGACGGTGCACGAGAAGCCGTCGTACCGCCGTGCCTTTGTCTCCCGGCGCTGCATCATCCCCGCCGACGGCTACTACGAGTGGGTCACCGGCGAGCAGGAGCGCGACCTGGAGGTCGAGGGCAAGAAGAAGCGGCCGCGCAAGCAGCCGTACTTCGTGCTCCCCGCCGACGGCTCGGTCTTCGCGATGGCCGGCCTGTACGAGTTCTGGCGGGACCGCACCCTGCCCGACGACCACCCCCGGGCCTGGTGGGTGACCTGCTCCGTGATCACGACGGAGGCGGAGAAGACCCCGCTGGCCGTGGCCCCCGCCGAGGGCCCGCGCGCCCTGTCCGACATCCATCCGCGCATGCCCCTGATGCTCACCCCGGACCGCTGGGACGCCTGGCTCGACCCGTCCCGCACGGACCCCGAGGACCTGCGCGACCTCCTCGCGCCGCCGCCCCCCGGCCTGATGCGCGCCTACCCGGTCACCACGGCGGTCAGCAACGTCCGCAACAACGGCCCGGAACTGCTGAAGGAACTGGAGGCGCCGGAAGAGGGCACACTCTTCTGACGTGACGGAAGCGGCAGAGAGTACTGACGTGACGGAAGCGGCTGAGAGTACTGACGTGACGGAAGCGGCTGAGAGTACTGATGTGACTGAAGCGACACAGAACTCGGAAAACGCGGAGAGCACCCCGGAGAACACGAAGAACACGAAGAACACGGAGAACATCGACACCGACGCCGGTACGGCCCGGATCACCTGGCACCGGGCGCGGCGGGCGAAGCTCGTGCTGGCCGTGAGTCATGGTGCCGGCGGTGGCGTCGAGGCGCGCGATCTCCAGGCGCTGGCCCGGGTGCTGCCCGCGTGCGGCGTGAGCGTCGCGCTCGTCGAGCAGCCCTGGCGCGTCGCGGGCAAGAAGGTGGCACCCGCGCCGAAGACGCTGGACGTGGGCTGGCGCGGGGTGTGGCCCGCCCTGGAGAGGCCGGGACTGCCCGTGATCGCCGGCGGGCGCAGCGCCGCAGCCCGGGTCGCCTGCCGTACGGCCGCCGAACTCGGCGCCGCCGCCGAGCTCGCG
>CBFHCJ010000330.1:0-7461 GCA_965654005.1 uncultured Streptomyces sp.
AAGTCCTCAGAGTCCCTTCCCCAAGAGCCTTCGTCTCACCTACGTTTTGGACGACGAATGCCACATTACGGGATGAAAGGGACGGCTCTCCAGGCGGCACTCCGACCCCGCACAACCCCTCTTCGCCGCCCCCACCGTACGCCCCAACTCCAGCCCCCCGCAGCCCCATCGACCCCCGAAACGACACCGGACCCCGCGGCTTGAGCACCGGGGGTCCGACATGAGGTACAGTGAGCGAGCGTTCAGACACCGGCCCGGCCGGGGTCTTGCGCGGGTGTAGTTTAATGGTAGAACATCAGCTTCCCAAGCTGAGAGCGCGAGTTCGATTCTCGTCACCCGCTCCATGCGAAACCCCCAGGTCAGTGACCCGGGGGTTTCTTTGTTGTCTAGACCACTGGGCCGTCCGCGCACCACATCCGCACCATAAGGGCGCGTCTAGCTGCTCGTGGACTTCTCCTTGTGGTGCGCGGCGTTGCCCTTGTGGTGCTTCGCACGCTCGGCACGGACCATGTCGTCGAGCCCGGCCGCCACGTCGCGCTGCCGCTCCTCGTCGGAATGCTGATAGATCAGCGCGGCCTTCTCCGAGGACTGGCCGGCACGGACCATCGTGTCCTTGAGGGTGGCGCCCGAACGGGTCGAGAGCGTGTGTCCGGTGTGACGAAGATCGTAGAAGCGGAAGCCGTCCGGGAGGCCGACGACGGCGCGGGCACGCCGCCACTTCCGGCCGAAGGAGGTGCGCCGGAAAGGGCACCCTTCTCGCCGACGAAGAGCAGGCCGTCGAGCCCCTTCTCGGCGAACCAGGCGAGGTGCTGCTTCACCTCCTTGTGGAGAAGGCCGGGAGGACAAGGGCACGGACACCCGCGTCGGACTTGGTCTCGCCGGGAGCACGCTTGCCGTTGGTCCGTTCCGGCTCGGCGACTCGAATACGGATCCTCCATTTCCTTGACCAGGACCGGCAGCAGCTCGGCCGCCTCTGCCGGGTCGGTCGCCAGCGCGGAGAGCCGCGGGGCGAACGGCGCCAGCTCGACGCCGCGCTTGCAATCGATGCCGACCAGGGCGACCGGTTGGGCCGCGAGGCTTGAGATGAGGTGTCGGAGGTACATGGACTTGCCGGACAGCGTGGCGCCGAGGACGAGTTCATGCGGTACAGCGCGGTAGTCACGGACGAACGCCGTCGCGTCCTCCCGCAGAGCCACCGGCACCCGCAGAAGCCCCCTGTCGACACGGCGCGGCATCCGCACCTTGCGTAAGACGTCGTAGCCGACGAGTCGGAGTTCGACGACACCGGGCTTGACGTCCCGCACGTACACGGCGTGAACACCCCAGGCATGCCGAAGCCGTTCGGCCGAAGCAGCCACGTCAGCCGGTTCCTGCCCGGGCGCCAGCCGCAGCCGCACCCGGAGCCCGGTCGAGGTGGGCCGGATCATCCCCCGACGCGGCGGAACCGGGCGCACCTCACGGCGCGTCGTGGCGCGAACGGCCAGGGCCCGCCAGCGGGACGGCTCGACGGTCAGCCCGCACGCTTCCATGGTCGAGGAGTACGAGGCCAGCAGCCGGGCCACCGAGAGCGGCAGCCCGACCGTGGACCAGTACGCCGCCGGGTGGGCGTGCCGGGCGTATGCCGCGCCGCCCATCACGGCGAGCGGTCCGCCCAGCTCGGCCAACGTCACCAGGTCGGTCACGTCGATCAGCCCGCCTGAACCATCTGGAACGCGCCGGGCAGAACGGCAGTGGCGCGGTAGGCGATGCCGTGCCGCTGCTGCCCGTTGAACACGCTCTGCCAAGGCCGTGCAACGAGCCCCGGCAGCGAGACCGGAGCACCGACGGTCAGGCCGTCCGTCACACCGCTCTCAGGGATGGTGACCTGGATCAGCGACGACTCACCCTCGTCGATGTAAACGACGCCGATGGTCATCAGCGCCTCACCGCTCACGGTGTCCTTTGCGATCTCGCCGGTCTGCCGGTCGCGCACCTTCGGCGACGGCGCTTCGGTGAGCAGGATCGTCGCGGTCGAGGCGTCAACACGGATCACACGCACAGAGATTTCTCCTTCTGAGTCGGTCAACCTGCCACCACCTGAAAAGTTGACTTAGCAAGTTCGCCGTTAGGGATGCCAAGTTGACTTGTCAAGTGAGAAGGGTTACGAACTGACCCTGCACTGGGCTCAGTTCAGACGGTAGGTGTCTTCCAACTCCTGCCGATCGGCAGGGAGCAGCACGTCAGAGACTTGCAGCGCCTGCCCAGAGGCATCACACGCGACGACCAGGACGCTAAGGACGGGAACACTATCCGGAAGGTCGAGCAGCTCAGCCTCACCACGTTCCGGTAGCCGAGCCGAGACACGTTCGGTCACGTGGTCGAAGCGAACCTTTTTCCGTGCCTCAAGATGGGCCCGGGTACCACCGCTCAAGGGGTCGGCACTCTCCAACTCGGTGCCCTCGACCAGGCCGGCGGGGAAGTACGACGAGACCAGCTCGACGGGTTCGCCGTCCTCCTGGACCAGGAACCGGCGCATGAGGACCTTGGCGCGCTTCGGCAAGCCGAGTACGGAGGCGACGCGCGCCGGAACAGGCACATGCCCGACCTCTACCAGCCGCCCCGGGGTCTGCCTCTCGTCACGTGCGAGGGCTTCACTCCCCCGGCGGTCCTTGTGCTCGACGCCGGCCGGACGCCCGCGCACGATCGTGCCGTACCCCTGCCGGGACTCCAGCCAGCCGTCGCGCTTCAGCAGCTCCAGCGCCCGGACGACGGTCGGGCGGGACATCCCGAAGGCCTGCACCAGTTGGTTCTCACTTGGCACGCGGGTGCCGGGCGGATACGTGCCGTCCTCGATGCGCTGCTGAATGGTCTGAGCGAGGCGAACGTACTTCGGTGCCTCCACTTCATACGCCATGAACGCCGCCACCTGTCGAGATTGGCCAAGTCAACCGGTCAACCGGACTAGCGACGAATCCGCCGGCGCAGAACCAACGGAGGGTATTGCCCTCACGACGGCCAGGCATCGGCGACCACGAACGAGACCACCGTTCCGCCGAAGCGACTCGGCCCGGAGTGCCACGACTCGGCAATCGAGTCGACCAGCAGCAGCCCGCGCCCGTGCGCGTCGTTGGCGTCGGGATGCCGGAGCCGCACGTTCACCGGGAAGCCCGGGTTGTGCACCTCGACCCGGAGCGACGTCTCCTCGCGGAACCACTCCACCCGCACGACCCACGGGTCATCAGCCTTCCCGTAGCGGATGGCGTTGGTCACCAGCTCCGAGATCATCAGCACGCAGTCCTCGACCGAGCACGCCGGGTTGTACGGGGCAATGAACTTACGGAACCAGCGTCGGGCCCGAGGGACGGACTCCGGGGTCGGATGCAGGGTCATCGCTCCGAGTCGCGGTGAGTCCTCAGAGGGGTAGCGGTCGATCGTGTAAGCCATCCGCGCTCACTCCTTGCCGCTGCCGTCGCAGTCGAGGCAGCGCCGCTTCGATGCGGCACGGGTGCGGTCGGCGGCAGCGGCGAGCGCCAGGGACGTACGCGAACTGACACGCTTCCAGCCACGCCCCCGGCAACCCCGGCAAGGTAAGTGCGCTCCCTGGTCCGGCCGCTGACTCGTCACTCCGTGCCCCCCTTCCAGTGAAGTGGCCTTAGCCACTTACTGGATAGTGGAATTAGCCACCCGCGATGTGCAAGCGGTTCCCCGAAGTGAGGCGCCATCAGGTGAGCGGATACCCCTGCTCGAACGCCCAGCGGTGCGGCGGGTAGGTGGCTTCGGCGAACTCCAACGGCCGGTCCTGGAGGTCGAAGACGACGTGATGCACGATCAACACCGCAGCGCCCGGCTCAAGCTGGAGGTCTGCCGCCTCCTCGTCGGTCGCCCGCCGAGCGCACATGCGATCTTCCGCGTAACTCCCCTGCCGCCCCGTCATGTTCTCGACGTACATCAAGGTGCCCTCTTGGATCCGCTCCGGCTCCAGAAGCTTGGGGGCCCGCTGCCCGACGTCCGGCGAGAACCACGAAGTGGACAGCGTGATGGGCCCGTCCTGGTTGTTGGTGACCCGCCGGCGGTGCACAGCCCGGCGATCCTTCACCAGACCCAACGCCTCAGCAACGTGATCCGGCGCGTCCAGCCACCCGGCCGAGGTGATCACCGCGTACTCGCCGGGCGTGTAGATCTTCCCGGTCTGCCGGGCCCGCCCGTACAACTCACGTGCCCGCCGGTTCACTTCGAGGCTCCGCACGTACGTGCCGGACCCCTGGCGCTTCTCGACGAGCCCCTGATGCCTCAGCGCCTCCAACGACCGCGCCGCCGTCGGCCGGGACACCTTCCAGTCGGCCGCCAACTGCCGCTCCGAGGGAACCTCGTCCCCCGGCCGCAGGTCACCCCGAAGGATCTGATCGCGGATGAAGTGCGCGATCTGCAGATACTTCGGCTGCGCCTCCTCAATCTGAGGCATGTCTCCTCCTCGCCCAAGTGGCTATAGCCTCTAGCCACTATAGGTGAGTGGTCAAGAGCAGACCCCGTAGTCTTGAGCCCATGACGCGGTTGATCGTCGCAGCAGGAGGAGGGGGCGACGCTGTCGCCGCCGCAATGCTTGACGCCGCCCTGTACGGGGACACCGGCGACCAGGCGGTGATCCTCACGTACGCGTGGGACCGCTTGCTGATCGACCCGGTACCGGGCCCCCGAGGAGCCGACGACTTCACCGGCCTCGAACCAATCACCCCAGCCGTCTGGAAGGTGCCGGCGGAAGCCCGCCCGATCGCACCGGCAGGTTCGACGCTTCCGCGACTGGCGGCAGAGTTGCCGCACACGTTCGCGTTGATTGACCCGAGGCACGGCGCCGCGGGCGTCACGCGCCAGGTCGAAGAGCTGGTCGCCCGCCTGAAGCCGACCTCAATCGATCTCCTGGACGTCGGCGGCGACATCTTGGCCCGAGGCGACGAACCAACGCTGAAGAGCCCACTCGCCGACTCCCTGACACTGGCAGCGTGCGGCCAAGTGAACGCACCCATCCGCCTGTTGGTCGCAGGCCCCGGCCTGGACGGCGAACTGTCGCGCGAGGACCTGCGCAGCATGCTCGGCCCACTCATCCACACCTTCACGGCGAAGGACGCGGAGCCGATCAGCCCGGTCCTGGAGTGGCACCCCTCCGAGGCAACAGGCATGCTCGCCGCGACAGCCCGAGGCGTGCGCGGCACGTGCGAGATCCGAGACGCCGGACTTCCCATCCCCCTCACCGACGAGAGCCCGACCGTCCACGAAGTCGACCTGGACGAGGCGCTGAGCCACAACGAGTTGGCCCGGGCGATCATGGCGACGGCCACGCTGGACGAGATCGAGGCCCTGAGCCGCGAGATCTGCGGCTTCTCCGAAATCGACTACGAACGCAACAAGGCGTTGTGGCTCAAGGAACAGCAGCCAGCAAAGCTCGACGCCGAGTCGTTGCTACCCCAACTCGACCATTTCGAGGCAGAGGCCCGAGGCCGCGGAGTCACCCACACAACGTTCCGCCACCTCACCGAGGTCCTGAACCTCGACGGCTCACAGCGCGATGAGCTACGCCAACTGCTCATCAACAGCCGACCGGAGCAGTACGCAGCCCAACTGTGGCACATCCCAACCACCGCCTGAGTAACAACCTTCTTTACGGGTTCAAGGCGGCTCGCTCCGCTCACCGCGCGCGGCCCGGCCCCCCGCCGGGCCGGCGCTCATGTCTCCGCCCCGCGCCAGCCCGGCCGGCGCCCGGGCCGCGCGCATAGCAGCAGCCGAAGGCAATGAGTCGAGTGCCGCATGAGAGCGGCCACGGTCAGAACGATGCCTCCGGCGGGGGATCGGCCGGCACCGGGATGGAGAGGGCGCCGTTCCCGGCTGCGGGTCCGTAGTGGCGCGCGTGGAGTGCTTCCGTCCCGTACGCCGTCGACCCAGGCAGAGCCGAGCAGACGCGGCCCATGGCGTCCAGGTCGTTCGTACAGTGGCGCGCTCCACCTGGACGCCATGAACCACGCCCGCTCCACGGTGTGTGGGTCGACGGCGTACGGGATGGAAGCTGGGGCGAGCACTGGTGACCGTCGACATAACCCAGCACGCCGCTACTCCATCCACATTTTCCCAAAGCTCAGCCGGCGCCTTCTCTAACATTCTCCTGTGCTTCGAATGCTGATTGATACCTCGGTTTGGCTCAACATCGCTAAGCGGCGCGATGGTCAACAAATTATCGCCCCCCTGCGTTTCCTCCTCCATCAGAAGAAGCTCGAAATTCTGGTTCCCTCACTCATACTGAACGAGTTTGATCGGAACCGACCGCGCGCAGAGGCGGCAACAACACAAAGCGTAAAGGAAAGATTTCGGCTCCTACGCCAAGACTTGTAGGACTATGGCGACGATGAGGCACAAAAATGGATCGCCGACATGGCTCATCAAATTCCGCATGCGAGTGCCCGATCCCTACAGAATTTTTCCGAGATTTCTGAACTGCTTCGCCAAGGGACTCTCCTTGAGCCGAGCACAGAAAATTATGCAGAGGTCGTTCGAAGGGGACTCGAGAAGAAGGCTCCGCTCCACCAGGACAAGAACAGCGTTGCCGACGCGCTTTTGATCGAGCAGTACACCTCAGTACTGACAGCCGACAACGGGAAGTGCGACGAGTATGTTTTTGCAACGTCCAATCACACGGATTTTTCCACTCCAAAAGGAGATCGCCGAAAACCCCACCCGGATTTGGAACACCTATTTCAGCCGGAAAATTCCCACTACGTCTACGATGTTGACAGCTTGGTGAAATTGCTAGGGGAGAAGCTGGGCAGTGATTATCTCGACGAGGCCGAAGAGGTGGAATTCATTCAGTCCGAAATGCCCACCAGACCCCTAGCGGATATAATCGCAGCCCAGGAAGAATACTTCGACAAAATCTGGTACGGGCGGAGCCTGATACATGAGGACGAGACCAGGCCGGAGATATCCGAGTCGTTAAAGCGTAGAATCTTGGAGGCGAGGCGGCGAGTAGAAGAGAAATACGCTCCCGAAGAACTCCCTCCAGTGAGCGATTGGGAATGGGGGTTCATGCATGGCAAGCTGTCGGCTCTGCGTTGGGTCCTTGGGGATGAATGGGATTTTCTCGATACGTGACTGAAGTCAGTGGGCTGCGAGTCCATGCCGGGCGTCTGCTCTATGTCGGGATAGCTCCGCGGCACATGGCGAACCGCGTCAGCACCAGAATCTGCGCATGCGGGTGCGTTACCACTACCGGGGCAACGCGGCCGGCTCGACGCTGCGGCTCACCCTCGGATGTCTGCTCGGACTTGAGCTGCGCCGCGTGGGCAGCGGTAAGCGGATGACCTTCGGCAAGGCCGGCGAAGCCAGCCTGAGCCAGTGGATGGCAGACCACGCGCGAGTGTGCTGGATCGAGCAGAGCGAACCATGGGCTATCTCTTCCCGCCCAGCTGTATTCCCGGCCGTTGCAGCGCGCCGTCGTGC
>CBFHCJ010000331.1:0-7453 GCA_965654005.1 uncultured Streptomyces sp.
GTTCCTCCTCGCCGACGGCGACCAGGAGGTCGTTGGGCCACTTGAGTGCCGTGTCGACGCCCGCGCCGCGCGCGAGCCCCGTCGCGACGGCGACCCCGGCCAGCAGCGGCAGCCAGCCCCAGCGGGCGATGGGCACCTCTGTGGGCTTGAGCAGCACCGAGAAGAACAGGCCGGAGCGGGCCGGAGCCGTCCAGGTGCGGTCGAGCCGCCCACGCCCCGCGTTCTGCTCCTCGGCGACCAGGACGGTGCCCTCGGGGGCCTTGCCGGCCGTGGCGCGGGCGACGAGGTCGTTGTTGGTGGACCCGGTGCGCTGCACCACCTCGACCCCGGTCCACAGCCCGCCCTCCCGCACCAGCGCCCGGCGCAGCGCGGCGGCGTTCAGGGGCGGGCGGTCGAGGTCGGACCAGCGGCTGCCACCGTCGGCGGCATCGTTCGACCGGTCGTTCGCATCTGAGGCATCTCGCGACATCATGCAAGCCACACTAGGTGTGGTAAACGCCGCACTGCTGATCAGTAGGCACGCCACTACGCTACGGATGAGTAACCGTACTTTCTTCTGGGCAGACCCCCAGCACTTCTGAGCAACCCCTGGAACCGCACCAGCACCTCACCCTCACGTCCCCACTGAGCAGGCAGGGAGCCGCATCCCGATGTCCGAGCCGGAAGAGCCCCAAGAGTTCGACATTCACACCACCGCGGGCAAGCTGGCGGACCTCCAGCGCCGTGTGCAGGAGGCGACGCACGCCGGCTCGGAGCGCGCTGTCGAGAAGCAGCACACCAAGGGCAAGCTGACGGCCCGTGAGCGCATCGAGCTGCTGCTGGACGAGGACTCCTTCGTCGAGCTCGACGAGTTCGCCCGGCACCGCTCCACCAATTTCGGTCTGGAGAAGAACCGCCCGTACGGAGACGGTGTCGTGACCGGGTACGGGACCGTGGACGGCCGCCCGGTGGCCGTGTTCTCCCAGGACTTCACCGTGTTCGGCGGTGCGCTGGGCGAGGTCTACGGGCAGAAGATCGTCAAGGTGATGGACTTCGCGCTGAAGACCGGCTGCCCGGTCATCGGCATCAACGACTCCGGCGGCGCCCGGATCCAGGAGGGCGTCGCGTCGCTGGGCGCGTACGGCGAGATCTTCCGCCGCAACACCCACGCCTCCGGCGTCATCCCGCAGATCAGCCTGGTCGTCGGCCCGTGCGCGGGCGGCGCGGTGTACTCCCCGGCGATCACCGACTTCACGGTGATGGTCGACCAGACCTCGCACATGTTCATCACCGGGCCGGACGTCATCAAGACGGTCACCGGTGAGGACGTCGGCTTCGAGGAGCTGGGCGGCGCCCGCACCCACAACTCCGTCTCCGGCGTGGCCCACCACATGTCCGGGGACGAGAAGGACGCCATCGAGTACGTCAAGCAGCTGCTGTCGTACCTGCCGTCCAACAACCTCAGCGAACCTCCCGCCTTCCCGGACGAGGCGGACCTGACGGTCACCGACGAGGACCGCGAGCTGGACACGCTCGTGCCGGACAGCGCCAACCAGCCGTACGACATGCACACGGTGATCGAACACATCCTGGACGACGCCGAGTTCTTCGAGACGCAGCCGCTGTTCGCGCCGAACATCCTCACCGGCTTCGGACGGGTCGAGGGCCACCCGGTGGGCATCGTCGCCAACCAGCCGATGCAGTTCGCGGGCTGCCTCGACATCGACGCGAGCGAGAAGGCCGCCCGGTTCGTGCGGACCTGCGACGCCTTCAACGTCCCGGTGATCACCTTCGTCGACGTGCCCGGGTTCCTCCCGGGCGTCGGCCAGGAGCACACGGGCATCATCCGCCGCGGCGCCAAGCTGATCTACGCCTACGCCGAGGCGACGGTCCCGCTGATCACGGTCATCACGCGGAAGGCCTTCGGCGGGGCGTACGACGTCATGGGCTCCAAGCACCTGGGCGCGGACCTGAACCTGGCCTGGCCGACCGCCCAGATCGCCGTCATGGGCGCGCAGGGCGCGGTCAACATCCTGCACCGCCGCGCCATCGCCGAGGTGGAGTCCGCCTCGGACGCCGAGGCCACCCGCGCCCGGCTGATCCAGGAGTACGAGGACACCCTGCTCAACCCCTACATCGCGGCCGAGCGCGGCTACATCGACGCGGTGATCATGCCGTCCGACACCCGCCGCCACGTCGTACGCGGCCTGCGTCAGCTGCGTACGAAGCGGGAATCCCTGCCACCGAAGAAGCACGGCAACATCCCCCTGTAAACCCCGGGACCCTTGGGAGCCGTCATGAACATCAAGGTCGTACGGGGCAACCCGACCCCGGAGGAGTTGGCCGCCGCACTGGCGGTGGTCCGGGCCCGCGCCGCGGCGGAGACCTCCGTACCGCCCGGCGCGGCGCGGGAGAGGGACTCCTGGGCCGACCCGGCCCGCATCGCCGCCCACCGGCTGCCCCAGCCGGGCGCGACGGCGTGGAGTCGCACGTACTGGCCCGGATAGGCACGTGTGACACGAGTGGGGACAGGTCCGGATGTTTCGGGCCTGCCCCAGCCGCACGGGCCAAGTTGAGTACGCGTACTCAGGCGCCGGGGACCGTCGGCGACGCACGATCGAAGGCATGCTGTGGTCCGACCCCGAGAACGAGCCGCCGAAGGAACTGCGCGACACGCAGGAGATGTTACGGCGGTTGGGGGTCCTCATGGCGCTGGCGATGCTGCTGGCCATGATCGTCATCGGCATCAGATGATCGCCCTCGGCACCGGGTGTGGCGCGCCGATACGCTGAGCACATGACCGATCAGCCGCGTCGCCGTCTCGTACTCGCATCCCAGTCCCCCGCCCGGCTCGGTCTGCTCCGGCAGGCCGGACTCGACCCCGAGGTCGTTGTGAGCGGGGTCGACGAGGACGCCGTCACCGCCCCCACCCCCGCGGAACTCGCACTCGCGCTGGCCGAGGCGAAGGCCTCCGTGGTGGCCGCGAAGCCCGAGGTCAAGGGTGCGCTGGTGATCGGCTGCGACTCGGTGCTCGACCTGGACGGCGAGGCCCTCGGCAAGCCCGCGGACGCGGAGGAGGCGACGGCCCGCTGGAAGTCGATGCGCGGCCGCGCGGGAACGCTCCAGACCGGCCACTGCGTCTACGACACGGTCAGCGGCCGGTACGCGTCCGGGACGGCCTCCACCGTGGTCCGCTTCGGCGAGCCGACGGACGAGGAGATCGCCGCGTACGTCGCCTCCGGTGAACCCCTCTATGTGGCCGGGGCGTTCACGCTCGACGGCCGTTCGGCGCCCTTCATCGACGGCATCGACGGCGACCACGGCAACGTCATCGGCATCTCCCTGCCACTGGTCCGCCGGCTGCTGGCCGAACTGGGCGTCGGGATCACGGAGTTGTGGGCGCCGTCGGAGAAGTGAGCGGCGGCCGGGAAGGACACATGTTCAGGAGGTGACCGGTGCGGGGCCGCCGTCGTCCGGGGTGCTCTCCGGGATCCCGCCCCGCTGCGCGGGCCCCTGGTCCTCGCCGGGCCCACCGTCCGCGGGCGGCGCGTCGGCCGGGGCCGGACCCTGCCCGCGGTCGTACGTCACGAGGATGAGCAGGATCAGCCCGAGCACCACCGTCATGAACGCGAACGCACCCCAGCCGACCAGGCCGACCGCGAAGGCGCCGAGCAGACCGTGCACCACGGCGGCGCTGATCAGAAGGATGCGCCAGAGGCCGGACGGGGAGCGGTCGCGCACGGCGACCAGCAGGGCGGCGACGGCGCACAGTGCGAAGTAGAGCCCGAAGGCGACACCGGCCGCCTTCGACGACGTGGACATCGCGTCCGGGTCGAGTCCGGCGAGGGACATGTTCTGCCGGTCGACGACCGTTCCGAGGAGCCAGTTCAGCAGCCCGACGCCCAGGCCCTCCACGAGGAGGACGATCGCCACGATCCATGCCACCGGTCTGCGGACCACCGGCCCCCACCCACTTTCGAGCGCGCTGCGTGTCACCCCTCGTGCGGTCGAGACATCGCGAACGCTACTAACGGGTAAACCTTCGGACAAGAGGTCCGGCAGCGGCAAAGATTGATTGGGCCATTAGTAGGGACTCCACAAAGAAACACGACGTGCGGCAGGACTACCTCATAGAGACCTTGACCACATCGGAGGGCTAGGGTTTTCCGGTGGATTCCCATGTGCGGCGGTGCGACAAGGGATTTCACAGGTTGAGTGAGCCTGGTATCACGCTCCGTGTGGGCAAGCTCACCACTGGGGACGGGTCGAAACGTCGTGTCGGCAGTCCCTAAACTCGGCTTGTTTCAAGGAGAGGGAGCCATCGTGCGCAAGGTGTTGATCGCCAACCGTGGCGAAATCGCTGTCCGTGTCGCCCGGGCCTGCCGTGACGCGGGGATCGCGAGCGTGGCCGTGTACGCCGACCCGGACCGGGACGCCCTGCACGTCCGCGTGGCGGACGAGGCGTTCGCCCTGGGCGGTGACACCCCGGCCACCAGCTACCTGGACATCGAGAAGGTGCTCCAGGCGGCCAAGGACTCCGGCGCGGACGCCATCCACCCCGGATACGGCTTCCTCTCCGAGAACGCGCACTTCGCCCAGGCCGTCCTGGACGCCGGACTGACCTGGATCGGCCCGCCGCCACAGGCCATCCGCGACCTCGGCGACAAGGTCGCCGCCCGCCACATCGCCCAGCGCGCCGGAGCCCCGCTCGTGGCCGGTACGCCCGAACCGGTGAGCGGCGCGGACGAGGTCGTCGCCTTCGCCCAGGAGCACGGCCTGCCGATCGCCATCAAGGCCGCCTTCGGTGGAGGCGGGCGCGGCCTGAAGGTCGCCCGCACCCTCGAAGAGGTCCCCGAGCTGTACGAGTCGGCGGTGCGCGAGGCGGTCGCCGCCTTCGGGCGCGGCGAGTGCTTCGTGGAGCGCTACCTCGACAAGCCGCGGCACGTGGAGACGCAGTGCCTGGCCGACCAGTACGGCAACGTGGTCGTCGTCTCCACCCGTGACTGCTCCCTGCAGCGCCGCCATCAGAAGCTGGTCGAGGAGGCCCCGGCGCCGTTCCTGTCCGACGGGCAGGTCGCCGAGCTGTACTCCGCCTCGAAGGCCATCCTGAAGGAGGCCGGTTACGTCGGCGCCGGCACGGTGGAGTTCCTGGTCGGCAACGACGGCACGATCTCCTTCCTGGAGGTCAACACCCGCCTCCAGGTCGAGCACCCGGTCACCGAGGAGGTCGCCGGCATCGACCTGGTCCGCGAGATGTTCCGCATCGCCGACGGCGGGGAACTGGGCTACGGCGACCCCGAACTGCGCGGTCATTCTTTCGAGTTCCGCATCAACGGCGAGGACCCCGGCCGCAACTTCCTCCCGGCCCCCGGCATCGTGACGACGTTCGCCCCTCCGTCCGGTCCGGGTGTGCGCCTGGACGCGGGCGTGGAATCCGGCTCGGTCATCGGCCCGGCGTGGGACTCGCTGCTGGCCAAGCTGATCGTGACCGGCCGCACCCGTGAAGAGGCCCTTCAGCGGGCCGCCCGCGCCCTGGAGGAGTTCCAGGTGGAGGGCATGGCCACGGCCATCCCGTTCCACCGCGCCGTCGTCAAGGACCCGGCGTTCGCCCCCGAACTGACCGGCTCCACCGACCCGTTCACGGTCCACACCCGCTGGATCGAAACCGAGTTCGTCAACGACATCAAGCCGTTCACGGCACCCGCGGAGGCGGATACCGAGGAGGAGCCGGGCCGCGAGACGGTCGTCGTCGAGGTCGGCGGCAAGCGCCTGGAGGTCTCCCTCCCGACTTCCCTCGGCATGTCCCTCGCCCGTACGGGCCTGGCGGCGGGCGCCAAGCCGAAGCGGCGAGCGGCGAAGAAGTCCGGCCCGGTTGCCTCAGGTGACACCCTCGCCTCCCCGATGCAGGGCACGATCGTGAAGGTCGCGGTCGAGGAGGGCCAGGAGGTCAACGAGGGCGACCTGGTCGTCGTACTCGAGGCGATGAAGATGGAGCAGCCGCTGAACGCGCACAAGGCGGGCACCATCAAGGGCCTGAACGCGGAGGTCGGCGCGTCGATCACCTCCGGGGCGGCGATCTGCGAGATCAAGGACTGACCTGCGCGTGCGTTAGTCGTTCATATGTACGCCGAGGCGCCCGGTGGGACTGATGTGGTCGGTCCGCCGGGCGCTGGTCGTAGCTGCGGGCAGTCGTGCCGCTGGGGATGGGGGATCCCCCTGCTCTTCAGCGGCGGCGCAGGTCCGCCACCCGGGCCCGTTCCCCGGTCGGCGGTTCTCCGAGGACCGTCGCGGAGCGCAGTTGCGGGCCCGCACCGGGAACCTGGCTGCGGCGCGGGCCGGGAAGGGGCACGTCCCGGCGCGGCTGGCGCCCCGCCGGGCCCGTATCGCCTCCCGCCGCCGCGCCGCCCGATGCCCCGGCGACCGCGATCTGCACACCCTGATCGGCCAGGGCCTGCAGCTCGGTGGCCGCACGGTCGTCGTGCGCGGGCGGCTCGTCCGTCACCAGCCGGGTGATGACGTCCGTCGGCACGGTCTGGAACATCGTGTCCGCACCGAGCTTCGTGTGGTCGGCGAGGACGACGACCTCCGCGGCCGCCTGCACCAACGCCCGGTCGACGGACGCCGACAGCATGTTGGACGTGGACAGCCCGCGCTCGGCGGTCAACCCGCTCCCGGACAGGAAGGCCCGGGAGACCCTCAGACCCTGGAGCGACTGCTCGGCACCGCTGCCCACGAGGGCGTAGTTGGAGCCGCGCAGCGTACCGCCGGTCATCACGACCTCCACGCGGTTGGCATGGGCCAACGCCTGTGCCACCAACAGGGAGTTGGTGACGACGGTCAGCCCGGGCACCCGCGCGAGCCGGCGAGCCAGCTCCTGCGTGGTGGTCCCCGCCCCGACCACGATGGCCTCGCCCTCTTCGACGAGACCCGCGGCGAGGTCGGCGATGGCCGTCTTCTCGGCGGTCGCGAGATGTGACTTCTGCGGAAAGCCGGACTCCCGCGTGAACCCGCCCGGCAATACCGCACCGCCGTGCCGGCGGTCGAGGAGTCCTTCTGCCTCCAGCGCGCGCACGTCCCGCCGTACGGTCACTTCGGAGGTCTGGACGACGCGGGCGAGCTCACGGAGCGACACGGCACCGTTCGCTCGCACCATTTCGAGGATCAATTGGCGACGTTCTGCAGCGAACACGAAACTGACAGTAACCCCAACGACCGTCTGCTTTCAGCAGTTTGCGCCGAATAATCGAAGTTGTTCGCACGGTAGGGCGGAAAGTGGTATAGGCGCCTACGCCCGACGACTATGCCGCACGCATCGTCCACGATTCGCCGTGACAGACCCCCATGACCGGCCCACGACGTGCCCACGATCGACCCACGACGGGCTCAGAACCGGAACACGACGGACCCACAACCGGCCCATGACAGGCCCGTGAGCAGCCGCGAAGCGGTACTTCGACCGCCCGGCGACCGCCCT
>CBFHCJ010000332.1:0-7430 GCA_965654005.1 uncultured Streptomyces sp.
CGAGCCGCGCACGACCGCCAGCACCGGATGCCCGTTGCGCCGGGCGTCCGACAGCCGCTCCACCAGCAGCATGCCTGCGCCTTCGGCCCAGCCGGTGCCGTCCGCACTGTCCGCGAACGCCTTGCACCGGCCGTCCGCCGCCAGTCCGCGCTGCCGGCTGAAGTCGATGAAGGTGCCCGGGGTGTTCATCACGGTGACGCCGCCGGCGAGGGCGAGCGAACACTCGCCGTTCCGCAGCGCTTGCACGGCCAGATGCAGCGCGACCAGCGACGAGGAGCATGCCGTGTCCACCGTGACGGCCGGGCCCTCCAGGCCGAGGCTGTAGGCGATGCGGCCCGAGAGGACACTGGCCGCGTTGCCGGTGCCGAGGTAGCCCTCCACGTCATCCGTGGAGTTCAGCAATACCGGGAGGTAGTCCTGGCCACTGGTCCCGGCGAAGACACCGGTGCGGCTGCCGTACACCGACAGCGGGTCGATGCCGGCCCGCTCGAACGCCTCCCAGCTGACCTCCAGCAGCAGCCGCTGCTGCGGGTCCATCGCCAGCGCCTCGCGCGGCGAGATACCGAAGACGGCCGCGTCGAAGTGGGCCAAATCGGGGAGGAAACCGCCCTCACGGCTGTAGCAGGTGCCTTGATGGTCCGGCTCCGGGTGGTAGAGGTTCTCGACGTCCCATCCCCGGTCGGCGGGGAATCCGGATATCGCGTCGCTGCCCGATGCGACCAGCTCCCAGAGGGCCTCCGGCGTCGAGACGCCGCCCGGGAAGCGGCAGCTCATGGCGACGATGGCGATCGGCTCCTGGACCTTGGCCTCCGTCTCACGCAGCCGGCGCCGGGTCTGGTGCAGATCGGCCGTCACCCGCTTCAGGTAGCCGCGAAGTGTCTCTTCATCCGCCATGTGACGTGACCTCATTTACGGCGCTAGGGAGCCGGCTGCCACAGTAAGAAGCCGACTCGGGAGCGCCAACCCCTACCCGCCCCCTGGCCTCGATCATCCACGCGCGCACTCCGGCGTGAGGGGATCGACCGGGGGTGTCCGTCTCCCGCCGGTCCGCGCGGTGACGGGGAACCACCACCCGCACACGGAAACGATTCGCCACCCGAAGCGGATTACGTGTGCCGGCGGACTGTCCGAATGACCTGATGGGGAATGAGAAACTGCCAATCCCCTGGCTGCGCGGAGACGTTGGTTATGCGGCCCGGCCTTCCTGATCGGTCCGGGCCCGCGCTTCCTGGATGATCAATTCGAACGCGACGGGCGGTCTCCCGCCGGCCGCGCTGTGACGCCGCTTTGCAGTCGGATGAAGGCGAACGCGTTCGACACGGCGAGGTCGCGGCCTGCGCTACTCCTGTACATCGTCCTCGTACGATCGCGCAGCGCCCGAATAGTGTGCGAGCCACCCTGTGGCCCGGAAGTCCCCCCAGCGTGAGAAGACCGCTACTCCCGTCTGTCCCTTCTCGGCCCGGTCTGCTTCGCCCTCGGGGAAACTGAAGGCGAATTCCCCTGACTGAGCACCAGCGGCCGCCTCGTGCGCGCCGCCGTGCCAGTGCACAACCACCCGCCCCTCTGCCCGGCACACGACCCGACCATCCGGTTGCGTCGACATGTCACGGCCAGTGACCCGTTCCCTCAGCAGCATCCCGTACGACGCTTCGTCCTTCCGGCAACCGCGGGGACGCGCCCCGCTGGTCCAGTCAGGATCCGTCAGACCTCGTTCGCGGGCGGCCGTCCACATCATCGGCACGTCCTGGTCGGCGTAGGCGGATGTGGTCATCTGCTCGCACATCCACAGCAGGCGACCGCTGCCACGTGGTGGAGCCAGGCGTCGCCAGCGGACACGGCGGCCGAGGTCGGCAGCGACGATGGCTGCCCAGGGGTGAATGGTTGCCAGGGCTCCTTGGGCGCCGAGCCAGTGCAGATAGCGTGGCGCGTCCTCCAGCACCGGAAACATCGCCGAGTGCGGAATGGACGCGAAGGTGCGGCGCGGCAGGGCGAAGGCTCGTGGACTGTTCGCGACTGCGAGCAGACTCGCGCGGGCGAGATCGCCCGGTCCGCTCTCCACCGCGCCGACCGGGTATGCGTCCATCTCGGCATCATCGATCTGCCGTAGCCGCCCGCCGGCCCACAGCAATGCCGCTACAGCCGGCTTGAGGTGCTCCGCCACCCTCGCCCTGGCGAACTTCGGTACGACCGCCGAGATCACGTCCGCCATCCGGCTCTCCGCCTCGTCCGCTTCCTTCGGCACCGCGGTGCCGGCCAGGGCCATGCGCAACTGGAATCCGACGTGTGTGGGCACCATGACCCGAGCCGTCAGAACACCGAGCTCGGTGGGACGGATCGCGACGCGGCCGTCGTCCATCTCCACCACTCTCAGATAGTCGGCGCCGGCCAGAAAGTTCACTGCTCTGTCCAGAAGTTCGGTGCTGTGCCTTCCCTGGTGATGGGCAAAGGTCCCCAGCCACCACTGTTCGGCGTCGGCCAGGGTCCGGACGCGGAGCTGGACGACTTCGGCAAGCAAGTGGTCGGGCAGGCTGGAGGCCATCTGGGAGTCGACCGTATAGCCACCGACGAGTCTGTCCCGCCAGTACGCCCGTTCGGACTCGTCCGCGATCAAGAACGCCCATCCCTCCCGTTCTCCCGCTCCCACACGGCCCGCTCGCCCGAACATCTGCTGCACGGTGGCCACGTCGATGGTGCGTCGGCCGATCTGGGTGTCCCGGACGATCACCGCGCGGGCGGGCAGGTTGACACCGGCGGCCACGGTCGAGGTCGCGACCAGAACGTCCAGCTCTCTGGATCGAAAAGCCTGTTCCGTTACCCTCTTGTGCTCCCAGTCCTTGTAGTGCAAGCCGATACCGGCCGCCCATGTGACGCGGTGCAATTGCCGGTCGTCGTCGGCCCTGATGCCCTGTGTGTCCACTCCCCGGCTCGCCGCGAGCGCCAGGGCCGTCCTGCGGACCGACTGCTTGCTGCCGCAGAAGACCAGCACGCTGCCGTGATCCGCGGTCACCATGTCGGTGATCGCGTTGGTCATGCGTGTGCGCGCGGCCTGCACGACCGCGCGGTCGGCGGACGCCGGGACCACCGCCAGCTGCCAGTTCAGCCGGCTGGGACGCCAGGCAACGCGGACGAGTCGCGCGCCGAGCCAGTTGGCCACCTGCTCGGCGTTGGAGACCGTGGCCGAGAGCCCCACCATGCGGACCGCGGACTCCCCGCCCCGTACCCGAGTCAGCAACGCCTCCAACACCGAGCCTCGCTCCGGGTCGCCGAGCAGGTGGATCTCGTCCACGATGAGACAGCCGACCTCCGCCAACGTGTCGCGCAGCGACGAAGTACGCGACAGCACCTCGAACTTCTCCGTGGTCGTCACCCACAGATCGGCCTCCCGCACCAGCTGTATGTCCGTGTTCTGCTCACCGGACAGGCGCACGACCCGCAGACCGCGCTCGCGCCAACTCGCCATCTCAGCGTCCAACTCGTCGGTCAATGATCGCTGAGGCACCAGCCAGGCAGCCTTACGGCCTTCCCCCAGCACCGCTCGCAGGGCCGCCAGCATGCCGAGGGTGGTCTTTCCCGCGCCGGTCGGCGCGACCACGAGCAGGTTGTCGCCGCCCGTGAGCAGGTCGGGAGCCACCTGCGACTGGGCAGGGTTGAAGGCCACGTGCGGGAGAAAAGGGGCCCACGAGCGCGGCACGACTTCCTCGACCGGCTCCGGTTCCGGCGACGTACCTTCACGCGCCTGCGCCTGCCACAGCGCTTCGAACGCGTCGCGTGCCGCCCCCGCCTCGGCCGCAGAACGCCGCACGGGGCCGCGCGCCTGGTACCGCGGCGGGGAAGCCACCGTGGACACCACGGCCAGGTGATCGTCACCCTCCGGCGCTGTGCTGCCGGTTATCACCTCGTTCTCCATCCAGTACCTGATGCTCAGCACCGGTATTCCGCGGGTTGCCAACTCTTGGCGCAGCGCATCGAAGCGGGCGTCCTGGGGCACGACAACGCGCGCGTCGGTACCCGGTTCCAGTTCTGGGACGGATTCCTGCGGGTCGGTGGTCTTCAGCCAGAACAGCGGCCGCGGTACGGGAGGGGGCGTACCCCGGCCATGCCCATCAGCAGCTTCTTGTTCGCGAAGAGGGGTGCTGAACTCTGGCATAGTGACGCAACACTACCCCGCACGGCCGGCAGCCCACCCAGGAACGGACTGCACCGCCCACACCCATGTGCGGCATCGGTCATCGCCGCGTCACGGCGAGGGCAGGCCACACGCCGGCGGGGACGGCTGCGCCACTACGTCCCACTCGTCCTGCGATTCCGCCCGCGCGCACGCGCTCCGGTCGTCATCGCAACGAACGCGCACTCAGAAGGTGCCGGGCAGACGGTTCACCGCGCGGGTGCCATGGCCCCAACCAGGAAGCCGGCGCTTCCGACTACCAAACGGGCGCGGCGGCACCGGGGAGCCGGTCGTGGGGCTGCTGAGGCCGGGCAGGGCGGGCAGCAACACCGCCGCCGACCACATCGAGACCACCCGCCTGGCGCTGGCCCAGCTACCGAGGAAGTTCCGGCGCGGTCGGCGCACCCTTATCCGCACCGACTCCGCCGGCGGTACCCACAAGTTCCTCGACTCACTCACCGCGCGCGGGCGGTGGCTGTCGTACTCGGTGGGCATGACCATCACCGACCAGATCCATCAGGCGGTGCTGCAGGTCCCGCCTCGGCGTGGACGCCGGCCGTCGAGCCCGGCGGTGAGATCCGTGACGGTGCCTGGGTCGCCGAACTCGCCGGAGACGTGCTGGACGGCTGGCCCGAGGGCATGCGGCTGATCGTCCGCAAGGAACGCCCGCATCCCGGCGCGCAGTTGCGCTTCACCGATGCCGACGGCATGCGACTGACGGCGTTCGCCACCGACATCAAGAACGTTCCGATCGCGGCGCTGGAGCTACGGCACCGCCAGCGGGCCCGCGCCGAGGACCGCATCCGCGCCGCCCGCGCCACCGGCCTTACCAACCTGCCCCTCCACGACGTCGCACAGAACCGGATCTGGCTGGAGATCGTCCAGATCGCCCTCGATCTGCTGGCCTGGATGCCCATGCTCGCCCTGACCGGCCAAGCCCGGCTGTGGGAACCCCGCCGCCTGCGGCTGCGGCTGTTCTCCGCCGCCGCCCAACTGGTCACCACCGGACGGCGCCGCATCCTCCGGCTCGCGGCGCACTGGACCGACCTGGTTCGCCGACGCCGGAGTCCAAGTACACGTCCTCCGCAGGATCGCCGGCCACGGGTCACTGACCACCACCCAGCGCTACCTGCAGCCCGACGTACACAAGATCACGGCCGCCGGGGCGGCGCTCTCCGCACACCTCAGCGTGGTGCGCGCACCGCGCTCGCCGCCGAGCCCTATCGTCGTGACCCGCTGACCTCGGTCAAGGGCGCCGATCCCCAACTGGTCCCCAAGAATGAACAAGGGCCGGTTTCGGATGGCTCCGAAACCGGCCCTGACCTCCGACTTCGAAAAGTCGGGACGACAGGATTTGAACCTGCGACCCCTTGACCCCCAGTCAAGTGCGCTACCAAGCTGCGCCACGTCCCGATGCCTGTCTGACCTGGGGTTTCCCCGGGCCGAACGTGCACAGAAACAATACCGCACTCGGCACGGTGGTCGCGCACCCGTTTTTGCGACGTTCACCCGCCTTGTCATTCCCCGGCGGCCGGCAGGCCCAGCCCCGGGTGGTGCTCGAGGAGCCGGGGCGGGGCCGCCTGGCGCCAGGAGTCGGCCAGGATGTCGTGCAGTTCACCCTCGTCCTCCACGTCGGCGAGGCGCACCCGGATCCAGGCGAACTGGGCCTCGTGATCGGCGACCCAGAACTTGCCGGGCTCGGCCAGCACCAGCTCGTCGCGCTCCTCCTTCGGGCAGCGCACCGCCATGGACGTCTCGTCCTCGGGCAGCGTGGCGAACATCTTCCCCGCGACCCGGAACGTGGGCATGCTCCAGGCGATCTTCTCCGCCGTGTCCGGCAGGGAGAGGGCTATACGGCGTACGTCTTCGGCATCCGGCATGTCTCGCACGGTAGCGGGCGCCACTGACAATCGCCGCTCGCTCAGTGGGCGGGCGCCCCCACGCGCTTGTAGAAGATCGTCGTGGGGCGCAGGGTTCCCGTCGGCGTCGCCGCGTGGTCCGGTATCGCCCCGAGCCGCGTCCAGCCCGCCGAGGTGTAGAGAACCTCGGCGGCGCTGCCGGTCTCCGTGTCCAGTTGGAGCAGGGTGATCCCGGCCTCGGCGGCGGCCCGCTCGGCGGTGGTCAGCAACCTGCGCCCCAGGCCCTGGCCGCGGGCGTCCCGGTGCACCAGGAGTTTGCCCTGCTCGGCGCGGTGGCGGGCGTTCGGCTTGTCCGGGAAGACGAGGCTCACCGTGCCCGTCACCCGGTCACCGTCCCGTGCCACCCACACAGCCAGGCCTCCGGTGTCTACAGCGGCGGCCCGCGCCTGCCACCAGGAGAGGGCCTCTGCCCGGCCGAGGGGCGCGAGGAAGCCGATGGAGGCTCCGCCGTGCACGGTGTCGGACAGCAGGTCGGCCAACGCCTCGGCGTGGGCCAGCACGTCCGGTCCGCTCAGCCGGACGACGGCGGTCATGGGAGCACCACCACCAGCGCGTACCGCACGTCCTCGGGCCCCGGGCAGCGGAACCGCGTCGGACCCCACAGCCGCAGCCGCAGACAGTCACCGGCGGCAAGCCGGTGCTCCACGTCCCGCGCGGTCACCTCCAGCGTCCCGTCGAGCACCCAGATGTGCTGTTCGAGTCCGGGCACGGCCGGCCGGTCGTACGCGATGTCGGCGCCCGCCGTGAGCCGCCCCTCGACGAGTTCACCGCGCAGTGCGGGATGCGGAGGGGACACGGACCGTCGTACGAAGCCGGAGGCCGCGTCCTCCCACATGGTCTGCTCGGCGGCGCGCATGAGCGACGCGGGCTCTCCCTCGACCTCGCTCAGCAGTTGGGACATCGTGCGGCCGTAGACGCCGCACAGCCGGTTCAGCATCGAGGCGGTGGGGCTGATCTCGGCGCGTTCGGCCCGGGACAGGGTCGAACGGCTCACGCCGCTGCGCTCCGCGAGTTCGCCCAGCGACCAGCCGCGTTCGGCCCGCATCTGGGCGAGGCGCGCGGCCAGCCGCGCGTCGACGGCGTCCATCACGTCATTGCTTCCCATATCCGGGACACTATCCCGAATCAGAGGCTCACATCCCGGATGTGAGAGGAATTTCCCAGATCTGAAACACACCTCAGTCCGCGATCTCCGCCTCCGCCGGCGCATCGAGCACCGGCTTCTTCAGCGGATGCTCCTGCGAGTCCCGGCGTACGGCGGCGAAGACCCGGCCCGGGGGAGCGACCCCGTCGACCGGGCGGACCACCACGCCCCTGAGGTCCATGCCGCGCAGGGCCGGACCTGC
>CBFHCJ010000333.1:0-7424 GCA_965654005.1 uncultured Streptomyces sp.
GAACACACATCCCGCACCCCAGACGAACCCACCCCCCCCACACCCGACGAACACACATCCACCACCCCAGACGAGCGAAGACCGACCCAGCGCACGCCCGGGAGCACGACCCCGGGCGACGAAACGACGCCGCGGAACACCCCGGGTACGACGCCGGACGATCGCACCACGCCCCGCAACACCACGGACCCGACCGGCAGCACCCGTACCCGATCCCCGGGTCAGAACCCGAGCACGGGCACCTCGAACCAGAACCCGGCCGAGTCGTCGTCCTCTAGGACCACGTCGCCGTCCACCAGCACCTCCACGACGACACCCTCCAGCTCGACCGGCACCGGATCCGATCGCAGCTCGACACCGAGCAACGGCACGTCGAACTCCTCGACCCGGCCCGGCCCCACCGCGCAGGGCACACCCGGCACCCAGAACCAGCCGGGCAACGGCACGGGCTCCACTCCCACCAGGCCGCCCCAGCAACCCGCGGGCAGCACCCCCAACACCCCGCGGCAGCCGGCCTCCCAGCCCCACAGTCCGCAGAACACGCCGGAGGACACCCATCCCAACCGGCAACAGCAGAACGTGGCGGCGGTCCCGGTCCCCACCCCCATCCGCACCCCGAGTACCTCGGCGGCACCGTCGCACGCGGGCCCTGCCACGCCGCATGCACCGGGCTCGCCCCAGGCCACCCCCGGTGACCCCAACCAGCAGCAACACCCGCAGCAGGACAGCCTGCAGGACATCCGCTCCGACCTGAACCACTACCCAGGAGGCCTGTCCGAACCGCACCCCGCCGACCAACAGGCGCTGGTCGACGCCGTCCCGCACAACGAAGACGGCACCCCGCAACACTTCCCCGACCCGTTCGGCTCCTGGTCCCAACTCCAGAACGACGGCGGCAACACCGTCCCCGGACGCAGCAACAACTGCGCCGACTGCTCCCGTTCCTTCCTTGAGACCTGGTACGGCAACCCCCAGGTCTCAGCGCCCCGCACCCTCGACGTCGACGCACACGGCAGCCCCGACGTCTGGTCCCCCGAGCACAACGCGAACGACAACCAGATCCGCTGGACCGGCGCCGCCCACACCTACGCCGGCCCCGGCAACAACCCCGAGACCGCCAACAACATCGCCTCCACCCTCCAGCAGGCCGGCCACGGCTCGGCGGCCATCGTCCAGGTCGACTGGCCCGGCGGAGGCGGCCACGCCTTCAACGCCGTCAACCACCACGGCAACATCATCTGGATCGACACCCAGAGCGGCCAGGTCAGCCACGACCCGCTCCACATCGACCAGGCCACCCACGTCTGGCACATCCCGCTGGACGCCGACCGGAACCCCATCGACACCAGCCAGCCCCACACGGAGGACTCCGAGGGCCACAACGACGAGTCGCACAACCAGAACAACGACGCGTCCCAGCCGGAGAACCCCAAGAACAACGAGAACTCCGAGAACTCCGAGAACAACGGGCAACCGGAAGACAGCCAGAACCCGCAGAACGACGTCTCGGGCGACACCCCCAAGCAGAGCGACGACACCAACACCGGAACGGACTCCGCCAAGCCGGCGGACCCGACAACCCACGACGCATCGAACAACGCAGACCCTACGCATCCGTCGACGGCCGACCCGAACACGCCGCAGGACCCGACGCATACGAAGCCGGACCCGACGAACGGCGAGCCTGAAAACGAGAACGGTCGACCTCAGAGCGAGAGCAACACCCCGTCCACACCGGACAGCACACCTGACGGCCGCGAGCCCTCCCCGGACATTCCGGAACACCAGCATCCGTCCCCCGACGAGAGCAACACTGATCCGCAGAAGTCACCCGAACCCGCCTCGGAACAGAACCGCCCATCCCCGGTCGAGACCCCGACCACCCCGGACCACCAGTCACACCCGGACAAGGCGCCCCACCCCGACGAGCAGCGCCACACCCCCGACAAAGAGTCCGAGCAGCCAACCACGACGGCTGAGACGGACCCCCGCAACGACCCCACTGCCAACCGGGACACGCCTCAGCAGACCTCCACGTCCTCGGATCCTCGTACGTCCATTCCGCACCAGCAGACCAAAGACCCGCACGTCGCCGACCCGCGCACAGCGGATCCCCGCACCCCAAATCCACGTACGCCCGATCCGCGCACTTCAGACCCTCACGCTTCAGACCCACGCACGTCGGACCCGCATCGGGACACTCCCACGCAGAAGCACCCGGAGTCCACCGAGCACCCCCACAGTCAGCGCCCGGACACCGAGCCGAGGCCGGACCAGAAGCACCCCGATCACGGCGAGGACCCTCGGTCGGAGACGTCGGACAAGGACCGCTCCGAGATCCCGGATCAGGCACACCCCGACGACTCGCATCCGTCGCCCGCCGACGACGATCACGACCGCCCGGGCAAGATGACCAAGGACTCCGCGGTCCCCACCCGCGAGAGCCTGCCGGACGGCAGGAACGCGGATGCGGCCAACTACATCAAGGAATCCGTCAACGGGAAGAAGCCGTTGTACGGCGACATCGCGGGCGGGCGCGCCGCGGACACCACCCGACCCAGTTCCGATGGCCTCACGCCGCCGCATGTGCCCGCCGAACCCGCCGCTCGCAACGACGAGGACGGTCAGGCGTTCATCCGCAGGATGGTCGACTTCGCCAATGAGAGCAGGGAGAGCCGCGAGCTCTACTGGCGCAAGGACGGTCAACGCAAGAACCTGGATGACAGGGTCGAGGGCCGAGAGCTTCCGCAGCTCAAGCGGGATCCGAATCACCCTGACGACGAGGCCAAGTTCATCGCGGCAAGCGATGTTCCGCCTCCGGTGCAGCCCGACTATATGCCTGAAGACGCTCTCCCGCCCGCCAGCCTGGGCCGGAACGAGGGCGACATCGCTCCCGAGAATCTTGCTGCCCTCGATACGGAGACCAACAACCGCGAATGGACACTCCAGGCCGACCGGATCGCCGAGGCCGCCAAGTTGCAGGCGAAGGAGGACCACGGCGAGGACTCCGAGGAATACAGGGCCGCCAAGCGCGTTTACGCGGATACGCATTCCGCGGTGCGGGACATCGGTGAGAGCCATGGCGAGATGGCGGCACTCCATCATGCGATGGCCACCCAGCACCCAGAGTACGTCCTGGTCGACGTACCACGGACCGGTAACGGCAGCGATCAGTTCGACCAGATCTATGAGGACTCGAATAATCCCGGCCATTACGTCGTGGTCGAAGCCAAGGCTCCCACTGGTCAGCTCGGTCCACGCACTGGCCATACCGGCCAGAAGGTAATGCAGGGAACCAGGGAGTACTTCGAAACCATCACCATGCTCATGCAGGAAGGCACCCCGGAGCAGAAGGCAATTGCCGACAAGCTGGCGGCCGCTTGCGAACTGGGGAACGTTCAGTACGTACTGGTGCAATCCAAGGTCGAGACGGATCCCGAGGCCAACGAGGCGGCCAACAACGGGAACGCCGAGGGCGGTTACATCGGCGACGAAGGGCCCCGTGAACGCAAGAGGTACGGTGGAGTCTCGATGGAGTACTTCGACATCCGAAAGCCGGAGGACAGGCAGGAATGACTACACAAGTGACACGTCACGAGGTGCCTGCCGACCGTGTGTCCGACGCCCAAACACTCGTTGACGAAACCGAGATGCGTGTCCGGAAGCTCGATACCATGCCCAGCACGTTCAACATGGCACTGAACAGGGCACTGGCGAACGCCAAGAGTCATTGCGCCGTCGACCCCCGCGCCGCCCGCATCGAGACCTGGGAAGCATGGGTGACGGCCATGCAGATCGGCTCCGCCCTGTTCCGGTCCGCCACCTCACCGGAACCCACCGTGGAATGCCTGATCTCCGGCACGCCGCGCACGGTCCGCTCCACCGGCCCACAGCCACATGCCAACGCAGGCAACTGGCTCACTGCCTTCTACTTGTCACTCATCTGCCGTGAAGGTCAACGGCTCACAGAACTGAGCAACGTCCCGATCTCGCTGCTACGAGAGTCCGGAGCGGTGTTCGACGAGTACGTCTACGACTGGGTCGACACGCTCCAGACGTACTGGAAACAAGGCTCCGGTGTCGACGACAAGCTGGTAGCCGCGATCAACGGCACGGATCCGGAGGTCCTGCAGGTCGCCGACCGCAGCCTGATGCTGCGCATCCTGTATCCCCCGCTCAACCTGTTCTACCGCCTGGTCCGAGGCGACAGCGAGCGCTTCAATGTCGAGCTGGTCAAGGCTCTGGAGTGGCACAAGGAGTACTGGACGGCGGAGGAGTCGAGGGCTGCACAGGTCAGCGGCCTTGTCGCGCTGGGCCCGCTGGCCATGGCCAGCCTCGCCTATGACGCCGGCGTCCCCATTGAGGTGGAGTCCGGCTACATCCCCAAGTACCTGCTGGAACGCGGCCGCGTCGGCGACTTCCCGACCTGATCACCAGCACTGACCCCGACAAGGAGTCCCCCGTGGCCCCGGCCATCCCCGGCTCTGCGCCAAAGTCCACTCCGCGACTTGAGTTCCCGACAGGCAATGTCCCGAGGCACAACACGCGCGCGACGAACAACATCGAGCTCCAGCTGACAGTCGCGAACCAAGGGTTCTGGCAGAAGGTCGGCTTCCTGGAGAAAAACCCGGAGTGGTTCTCCAACGCCCTGTCCGCGCCGTCCACATCCTCAATGTGCAATGCTCGGCGGATCCGACAGCGGACAAGCTCGATACGTGGGAAGCGTGCGTCACCGCCATGCAAGTCGGCTCGGCCCTCTTCCGATCGGCTCAGGCGACCACCGAGACCATCGAATGCCAGATCGACCACAAGGCGCGGATCATCCGCTCCGGTGCCCGCCCGCAGGCCCACCCCGAAAACTGCCTCACCGCGTTCTGGCTCGCATGCATCTGCCGTGAGAAGAAGCGGCTGACCGAGCTCTGCCAGATCCCTGTCTCTCTCCTCCGGGAATCCGGCGCCGTCTACGACGCATACATCTACGACTGGGTAGCGGCACTCCAGGCCTACTGGCTGAAGCAGCCGGAGTTCGGCGACAAGCTGGTGGCAGCAGTGGACGGAACCGACCCCGATGTTCTGCGACATGCCCGGCGCGACAGCGTCCTGCAGATCATGTATCCCCCGATGATTCTCCTGGCCCAACTGGCCCGCGGCGACCAAGACAGGTTCAACACCGAACTGGCCAACGCCCTGGAGTGGCACAAGGACTACTGGACCCGCGACGAGGACCGTGCTCTGGACGCGGAGGGTCTCGTCGCCCTGGGCCCACTGGCTGTCTGCTGCCTCGCGGTTGACGCCGGATTCACCCTCACCGTCAAGTCCGATTACCTGCCCAAATTCCTGCTCGACGGCGGCTGGGTAAACGAGTTCCCCACATAATCGGCATCGACCACACCAATCGAGCAGCAGAGAGGAAGCCCATGTCTCCCGACACCGTGACCGTCCCCAACTTGCCGCGACGAGGAACCGCTGCACCCCGCCCTCCCGCGACTGCGCTACCGCCTCCCGTCCCCGCGCGTTCCCGGGCGGCGCTGGTCACGGCCATCCAGCAGCAGGTACCCCAACGGTGGCTCGGCGAGACCGAGCGTGAGGCCGGCTACATGGGCGTTCCGGATCGCAAGGGGCACCGGGAGCGTATGCGGGGATCCTCGCGCTGAAGGACCGTCCCTCGGCTGGGCAGATCCCGGTGATCGCATCGCCTGCCACGCATGCTGATGAGCGATATGGGTGACGACAGCCGGGAGCGACAGCAGACTCGCATCTGGCGCCACGCGGCAATGCTCGCCGGCTTCCTCAGTGGGATGACGGCGTTGAGCAGCGTCATGGCGACCGTCCTGCCGGCAGGGCCCCGGCGAGTGCCCGGCTCGCCCCGACTTGGGTCGGTTGACCTTGAGGGTGAGGCCCGGAAGCAGGTGAACACGGCACCTGTGGATCATGGAGTTCTTTACGCTTCAAGATCCACGAAGGTGCCGTGTTCGTTCCCTCATCATCCCCTGCCGCCACTACGGCATCTCAGGCGCCCCGCCTGGAAGCCCTCGGCTCGCACGCTGCACGGGACCAAGTCCGTTGTCTGGTCACCCAGTTCGAGTCGGTCACCGATCCGCGCGGGGTGAGCGGGGTGCGCTACCGGCTCTCCTCACTGTTGGACCTGGTGGTTTGCGCGATGACGCCGGCGGGCCACGACTCCATCACCGCGGCGGCCGAATGGTGCCGGCGTGCCACCCCCGAGGAACTGGCCGCCTTTGGCCTGCCCTACCACCCGCTGCTGGGCCGCTACCGAGTTCCGAGCGAGAAGACCCTGCGTAGCATCCTGGGGCGTCTTGATCCCGGCGAAATCAGCGCGGCCAGCTACAACCACCTGCGGCCTCTGCTGTCCGTGCCTTCCCGCCTGCCGGAACCGCTCATGCCCGACGGCGGAACCGAGCGCGAACAGCGCCGGGGTTCCCCGAGTTCGCGCCCTTGCTCGATCAGATCGACGACGCCGACCTCGCCGGGACGGTCGTCACCGCCGATGCCCTGCACGCCCAACGCGACCACGTCACCTACCTGCACGAACGTGGCGCCCACTACCTGCTGACCATCAAGAACAACCAGCGCGGCCAGGCCCGCCAACTCCACGCCCTGCCCTGGAAGAAGATCCCCGTCATTCACCGCGACGACGTCCGGGGCCACGGCCGCCACGAACAACGACTCGTACAGGTCGGCACCGTCGACGGCCTGCTCTTCCCGCAACGGCCCCAGGTCCTGCGCACCCAGCGCCGACGCCGCCTCTACGGGGCGAAGAAGTGGTCCAGCGAGACCGTCTACGCCATCACCGACCTGCCGGCCGAGCAAGCGAACGCGGCCGAGATAGCCTCCTGGGCTCGCGGACACTGGACCGTGGAAAACACCGCCCACTGGGTACGAGATGTCGTCTTCGGAGAAGATAAATCCCAGGTCAGGACCCGTAACACACCTGCCGTACTCGCTGCCGTCCGCGACTTGATCCGCAGCACGCTCAAGCTCGCCGGATACGTCAACACCGCCGCCGGACGCCGAGCCCACACCGAACGCCCACGCGTCCTCACCCTCTACGGCATCACATGATCAAACCGGACGACCCGGGCAAACGCCGGGGCCATGCCTTTGAGGGTGTCCTGGAGCCACTTGGAGGCGTTCGCGAAATCACCCCCGAGATCGACTAAGTTCAGCCCCTGCTTCCGGAGCACAGTCTTATCCACGTTAAAGGTGTCGAACTCCACCGCTCTCCCCCGGACTCCCTTTGCTGCAGTTCATATTATGCGACAGGCCGATACCTTAGACTCCTCGCGCACTACCCAGTCAGGCCGCCGGACAAGAGATCGTCAAGTCGCTCAGGGGGACAACCAACAGTGGTGACAACACAGCCGCGTTACGGCAGCACGGGGAGTCCATGGATGGGACGACTC
>CBFHCJ010000334.1:0-7389 GCA_965654005.1 uncultured Streptomyces sp.
CGACCTTGCCGCCGGGAAACTCCCACCGCCCTGCGAGCGCCCCACCCCGCCGCCCGGCTGGGGGGCCGCCTTCGAGCTCCGGTCGGCGCCCACTCGACCGTGACCTGGGACATCACGGGCATGGCGGCCGTCGCCAACATCGGCGCCACCCCCGGGGAGATCTTCGCCGCGCTGTGCGCGGGCCAGGAGAGCCGCAAGCCCCTGATGGCGTTCGACCCGGACAAGTACCGGGCGGCCTACGCCTACGAGATCGACGACCGGCCCGAGGGCGGCGGCGACCTGCCGCGGCGCGCCACCCGCTGGCTGACCGCCGTCGTCCGCCAGGCGGCCGCCGTCGCGGGCCTGGGCGAGGACCTGGACCAGGTGCCCGTGCTGGTCGGAACCACCATGCGCGAGCAGCGCAGCCTCGAATTGTGGTGGCGCCACGACGCGCAAGTCGCCCTCGAAGACCTGCACTTCGGCACCGCCCTGAAGGCGGCCTTCGGGACGTCCACCACGTACACCTTCGCCAACGCCTGCTCCGCCTCGCTGTACGCGCTCGGCATGGCCACCGACATGATCGAGCTCGGCCTGGCCGACACCGTCGTCGTCGCCGGCACCGACGCCGCCACCGAGAGCGGCTTCGGCACGCTCGACCGCGTGCAGAACGACCTCCCCGACGCGCTGCGCCCCTTCGACGCCACCCACAAGGGCATGCTGATGGGGGAGGGCGCGGCGGCCGTCATCGTCCAGCGCGCCGGCACCGGGAACGGGCCCGTCCACGCCCGGGTGCGCGGTGTGTCCATGAACTGCGACGCCCACCACGCCACCGCGCCCGACCCCGACGGCATCACCCGCGCGGTACGGGATGCCTACAGCAGAGCAGGAGTGCGGGCCCGCGACATCGACCTGGTGATGCTGCACGGCAGCGGCACCCCTCGCAACGACGCAACGGAGTCGAGCGTCCTGCGCCACATCTTCCAGGACGCGGGACCCGGTCCGCTGATGACCGCCATCAAGGCGATGACCGGCCACACCCTGGGCGGCTCGGGACTGCTCAGCCTCGTGATGGCGGTGCTCGCCATGAAGAACGGGACGGTACCCCCGGTCCTGGGACTCGCCGATCCGATCCCGGAGGCCGCAGGACTGGGCCTGGTGCAGGGCTCCCCCGCCTCCGGTGACCTGGCCATCGCGCAGGTCGACGCGTTCGGCTTCGGAGGGATCAACGCCGTCGCGATCGTGGAGGCAGTCCGATGAACGCGACGAGCACCGCGCACACGAGGAACCCGAGCGCCCAGGAGGTCGTCGTCACGGGCATCGGACTGGCGCTCCCCGGAGTCGCGACGTACCGCGACCTCCTCGGACCCCTGCCCGCCGAGGGCGGCTTCGACCCGGCCACCGGACTCATCGGACGCGAACTGCGCCACAAGGACCGCGCGTCCCGGCTCGCCCTGCGCGCCGCCGAGTTCGCCCTCCACGACGCTGGTCTCACCGACGCCGACACCACGTTCACCGGCGCGGCCGAGGCGACCGCCGTCGTGGTCAGCACCAACCTGGGCAACGCGGACAGCGTCTGCGAAGCCACCGACACCATCGCCGCAGCAGGCGTCATGGGCCTCAGCCCCTTGGGCCTGCCCCAGACCTCGAGCAACGTCATCGCCGGCTGGGTGGCCATCCGCTACCGGCTGCGCGGCCCCAACCTCACCGTCTGCAATGGCGTCACGAGCGGTCTGGACGCCCTGGCCTGGGCGCGGAACCTCATCGTGACCGGGCGCGCCGACGCAGCCGTCGTCGTCGGCGTCGAACCCGCCAACGACGTGGTGACGAAGGTCCTCGGTCGGCAGTCCACCGACGCGGCGGTCGCCGTCGTACTGGAACCCGCGGACGCAGCCGTCTCCCATGGCGCACGGCCACGCGCCACGATCACCGGCTACGCACGGGCCCGGAACCTCGCCGCGGCGCTGGCCTCCACCGGCGTGACCGATGAGGAGCCCGTCGGACTGTGGCTCGCGGACGAGGCGGAAGCCGCCGGGGCCGGGGCGGGCCACCTACTCGCAGCCACGCGCCGGATCGACCTGGAATCCCAGCTGGGCCCGCTGTCCGGGGCGCTCGGCGTCCTGCAGTGCGCTGCCGCGGCCGCCCATCTGGAGGGCGGCGCCACCGGGAACGTCCTCGCCACGGCCGGAGGCCCTCGCCACGACGCGACGGCCGCCCTGCTGCTGACCCCGTCGCCGGCCACTCGCCCATCCACGCAGGAACGAGGACAACACCCATGACCACGACGAGCGTGACCATCGAGGATCTCCGCGCCCTGATAGCCGGCGTACTGGAGACCGAGACCGAGGAGGTCACCGACGAGGCGCACTTCGCCCACGAGCTCGACATCGACTCGCTGCTGATGCTCGAGATCTCAACCCGCGTGGAGAGCGCGTACGGCGTCCCGGAGAACGCCGTGGCCGCCAGCGGCGCCACCACCCTCGCCGAGCTGCACGCCTTCCTCACCTCCACGCTCACCCGCGAGACGCCGGCTTCCCCGCTCATCAGGCCCAGGCCGCTGAGCGAACCAGCGGCGCGCCTGTTCCTGCTCCACCACGCCGGCGGCTCGCACCTGCTCTACCGGGGCTGGGCGGAGCACTTCCCCGAGAACTGGGAACTCTGCCTCCTGGAGGCCCCCGGCCGAGGCAACCTGCAGGCCCTGCCGCTGATCGACGACTGCGACCGGCTCGTCGACTACCTCCACACCGCCATCGCGCCACTGCTCGACCGGCCCTTCGGGTTCTTCGGCCACAGCATGGGCGCACTGATCGCCTACCAGCTCACCCGCCGACTCCTGTGCCAGGGGGAGCCGCTCCCCACCTGGCTGGGTGTGTCCGCCTACGGCGCCCCGCAAGGCGAAGCCGCCGCCGACAGCAGCCCTCACCTGATGGCCGATGACGAACTGCGCACCTGGCTGCGGAGCGGCGGCGGCAGCCCCCCGCAGCTCCTCGACAACGACGACGTCTGGCACAAGTTCGCCCCGGTGTTCCGCAGCGACTTCAAACTCGTGGACACCTGGACTCCACCCCGCACCCCCGAGCAGCTGCCCGTTCCGCTCACGGTATTCGCGGGCCGCCACGACAAGCTGATCAGCGAGGACGATCTCCTTGCCTGGCGGGCGCACACGACGAACTTCCGCGGACTCGTGAGGTACGAGGGCGACCACTTCTACCTGACGAACCACCAGCAGCCTCTCAGTGCCGCCATCACGGCCGCCATGCGCTCCGCCGCCCCGTGAGCTCCCTCTCAACACCACGCCACCCGCCAGGTGATCAATCCCAAGGGGGTGCCCGCGGAGGGTGCGGGGGTGGTCCCTCAGGCGTCGGGGTCGACTTCGGGGTGCGTGAACCGCACGGGCTTGCCCAGCGACCGGGCGTAGGCGATCTCGGCCCGGGTGCTGTCTCCGATGTAGTCGCCGACCACGAGCACCTCATCAGCGAGCAGGATCTTCGACCGATGCAGCTCGTCGAGCCGAATCTTCAGCGCCTCAGCCTCGACATGATCCGACCACAGCTCGTGCGGCGACTTCAGGTCGCAACCTGGCTTGACGACAATCCGGCCAGCCATAGTCTCCCGCAGATCGGCCTCGGCCATCTCGGCCATGAAACGAGTAGAGCCGCAGATCGCGACGATACGCGGGAAGCTCAGCAGCTTCTTCGCATCAGCGAGCTTCTCCTCGGGGGTGATCAGCTGCGGGGACGACACTGCTTCCTCCTGGTGGTCTGGCCCGAGGGGTGCCTGCGGAGACAGGAACGAAGGCGTCCAAGATCGCCTTACGGCGAACACCATGGCCACCCTCGCGCCAGCACTCTATGCGACGAGCACCCCGACCTGGCGCCGTGGCGCCCGCCGGTCGGCCTTACGCCCCGCCTGAGCGAGACCGAACTGATCACCTTCGCCACGAAAAACCGGCGTCGCTTACCGCGTTCACCCCCTCGATCAGCCGAGCCACGCGCCCAGGGGTGGAGGTGCCGGATCGGGCTCGGGTACTGCGACAACCCGAACGGGGGAGGCGCAATCAGATGACCGCCTTGACGGAGCGTCCGTCGGCGATCTTGCAGCCCCGCTGCACCCGGCGTGGCCCGCCGCAGTTCGCTGAGCACCTGGCGGCCACGGTCCGGGCCTGGGACCGTCATGCGCGCGCCGAGGACAACCGCCAGCACGTCGATCCGATCCTGACGGTCCATCCGGCCGGCACGCCCGACGAGCAGGTGCCTCCAGGCGACAACTTGGACAAGGAACACGGCCGCCTGGTGATCCGGTGGCCCGGACGTGAGGCCCAGCGGGTCGCGCTCGGCCAGCTGCTGCAGAGGTGGCCACCCCACGTTCACCCCGCCATCGCCCGCCGGGCCGAGCACCTCACCGGCACCCCCGTGGCCGAGTCCTGATCGACCCGACCACCTGCCGCCCACTCAGCATCTGACCACTACCGCTGTGTGCTTCGACGAGGAGACCATGTCCACCGCATCTCACCAGCCCGCCACCAAGCCCGTCGCCGCGCCGTCCACACCCAGCCGCACCGCGGAGGGGGAGCAGCTCATGGCGATCGCCGACACGCTGGTGCTCGCGTACGGACTGCACCCGGCAGAAATTACGCGAATCCCGGAGGGCACCTCGACGGACAACTACGCCATCGTCGACCAGACGGGCCGTCGGCACTTCGTCAAGGTCTATCGCACTCGAGATAACTTGGCTCTGGAGCGGGCGTCGGTCGAGCTGTCCGAGTACGCCGCCGACGGAGGTGTCGCGACCGCGCGGGCAACCCGCACGCGCGAGCACGAACTCATCGCGACCCACGGCCGCCTGCCGATGTCACTGTGGTCGTACGTGCCACACACCGAGACTGCCGAGGGCACCCTGACCGGTGCGCGGTGGGCAGCGGCCGGCGCTGCGATGGGCCTCCTCCACAGCCGACTCGCCACTCACCCCGCCGCCGCGCCCACCCTGGAACCAGGTGCCGCGGTGTGCGACGTGGCCGCCGCACGTGACCGCTTCGAGAGACTGATTCTCGCGTTCCAGAACATGCCCAGGCTCGGGGAGTTCGAGACATGGGCGCTGCAGGCAGCGCGTGAGCGGCAAGCCGTCTTGGGGGACGTCGAACGCATCCTCGCTTCGCTTCCACAACTGACGGTCCAGGTCATGCACGGCGACATGGCCGGTCCCAACGTCCTGCTGAAGAAGGACGATGTCGCCGCGTTCGTGGACTTCGGACCACCCACACCTGGGTACCTCGCCTGGGAAATCGTGCGTCTTGGCTGTGACCCCAAGAGCTGTGTGGCCAACGGTGTTGAGAAGTGGCTCAAGGGATACACCGATCTTGCCCTCGCCTATCGAGACGCCAACCCCAAGGCGCCCGTGGACGACCTCTTGTCCTCGCTTCGTGTCGGCTGTGCAGCCATGCTTTGCGCGGCCTTTCCGTTGTCGGCACCAGTGGAACGACCGCACCTCGTCGACGCCGCACTTGAGTCCTACGCGCGGGCACGGCACGAGGCAGCTCTGATGCTGCTGGACCGGCTACCTGTCTTGGAGGAGGCCCTGCGTGACACTCTTTGCTGAGTTCATGACCCGTAGGGCCATGCAAGCCGCGGGCCCGGACAGCGAACTCGACTGTCCGGGCCTGCTGGAGCAGCAGGGCACTCAGGGGCCGGCCGAGGGCCTCCATCTGGTGGGCGCGGTAGTGCAGCCAGGCGTCGCACGCGGCGTGGGGTCTCGTCGGTGGTGGGCAGGTTGCCGAATCCGTTGTAGAGGGACGGGGTGATGCGCATGCGGAAGGCGCGGCCGCCGCGCCCAGAGAGCGGAGGTGGCGGGCGCGGCGGGTCAAGAGGACTGGGCGGCGATCATCTGGTGAGCTGGTCCACCCGAAGAAGGTCGTCCGGGCCGATGTGGATCGCGGCGACGTCGGCGAGCCACTGCATCCATACCGGCTCGATGCCGGGCGCAGCCTCGAACTCGGTGTCTGTGATGCGCCCCTTGGCGTAGGCGACTGTCCGGTCTGCCAATTCCTGTAGGGCGTCGGGCGTGATCCAGCGGACGTTCTTGGTCTCGTGGGCGCTCGGGGTGAGGTCGCCGGTGACGGTGGCCTGGTAGATGGTCCAGTCGTGGCCGGTGCCGCGTGCGCTGGGGAGGCGGCGGCATGGGTTGCCCCGCCAACAGCCGGTGACGTGGATGAGGCCGGTGACGGTGAGGCCGAGTTCTTCCTCGACCTCGGCGCGGGCCGCGTCCTCGGCGGTCCCGTGGTCGTCGATGTGGCCGGCGGCTGGGGCCGTGCCGGGTGGGAAGGTGGCGCGGTCGAACATCAGGAATCGGCCCTGGTGATCGGTGATGACGATGCCGACCGAGGTGTTGTCGCAGGTCTTCATGGTCTCGCTCCTCGTGGGTGCTGAAGCTCACCGGCGCACCTCGTACGTAGACCACTCCTCACCGGCGAGGCCATGCTGGCCCGACCGCCCCGGCCCGGCTCGGCGGGGCGACGCGGCAACCGGCGCCGAGGCCGTCGTGCCGAGCTCGGGGTGCAGCGGGGGTCACAGGGTGTCGGCCTCGGGGAGCGGGGCGAAGGACAGGGTCGGGACGGCGTGTGGTCCGCACAGCGGTCGCAGCATCTGGGGGGAGACGACCTCCTGAAGGAACATCTCCTGGATGAACTGCACTTCCGCTCGCAGCAGATGAGACACGCTCCCCGCCGCAGCGAGGTCCTTGCGTCCGACCGCGACATGGATGTGCGGGGCGAGGGCGTCGTTCTCCGGGCTCCAGGCGAGGGTGGCGGAGCCGACGGCTTCCACCGTGTGCAGGACCGTCTCGTCCCAGACAGGTGCTTCCGGGTCCTCCAGCGGGCCGTTCGTCCCCACCAGGCTCACCTGCCGGAACCCGCCGAGGAACATCGGGATGATCGCCTGCCGGATCCCCATCTCGGCGCAGAAGCCGGTCAGCTCCGCGACGAAATCGTCGCCGTCATCGAAAGCCAGCGCGAAGCTGCGCCCCATCGTAAGTTCTGTGTGCCGCATCAGCCACGTCCCTCCGTAGTCGTCCCGGCGGGAGCGAAGGTGGCGAGGATCGTGTCGTGGTCGGCGCCGCTGCGCAGCAGGACTGTGAGCAGATGGCGGGCTTTGTACGGGTCGAGGTGCCCGGCCCCGATCAGGCCCCGGTCCAGCAAGTCCTTCTCCGAGCCGTCGAATCCGTACGCGCGCGTGAGGGTGGTGCCGCCCCCGGTGCGGGACGCGAGGACGATCGGGATCCGCTGAACGGCCTCCTGGAGGACGGGCACCCAGGTCGCGGGCACGTGCCCGACTCCGAAGCCGGCGATGACCATGCCGTCGACCTGGTCGAGAAGCGGCGCCAGCACCGTGCCGTCGTCACCGAGGGACGCGGTGTACAAGC
>CBFHCJ010000335.1:0-7377 GCA_965654005.1 uncultured Streptomyces sp.
CTGCGGCGTCGTAGAGGAAACGCGGAAGGGGAGGGGTGGCCGTGCCGCGCGGAACGGCCCGCCGCGGGCCGGTGGCGGACCAGGCCGCCCCCTGCTCCGCATGGATGCCGAGCATGCGACCGGCGCCGACTGGTGCCCCTCTCCTGTGGGCGGGCCGCTGGCCATAAGGGGAGCCATGGACATTCACCGGAGAGGGAGCGGAAGGGCGCCCAGTCAAGACGCCTGGTAGGCGGGCTGGTCCCTGGCCTGGTGGTAGGCGTGGATGCGGTCGGTGATCCGCTGCAAGCACGGGAAGCAGACGTAGAACGGGGCGCTTATCCCGTCGGTCTGCGCCGGACCGATCCACATCACGGGCACGCCCGGCCGGTCGCAGCGCCAGCACTCCCCGATCAGCCACTCGGTGGCGCCGCCCACGTGCCCGGGCAGGGCCGGGACCGGTAACCGCTGCGGCCGGGGAGCCGGGGAGACGGACTGCTGGAACCTCACAGGTCGGCCCGTTCCAGCTCGCTGGCCCACGCGTGCAGAACCCGGTACAGATGCTGCGGGTCGGCGTGCCGGCGGGTGCCGTCCGGCGGCGTGACCCAGTACGTCCCCGGGGGCGCGATCCGGTCCAGACGCGGCACGCCAACGTAATGGACGTACGGGCGGGTGCCGCCCAAGCACTCCACCCCTATCGGGGCGAGGGTGCGGGGCCACTGCCGGTCAGTGCCCGGCGGCACCAGGACGTACAGGCGCGGCCGGTACGGGTCGCAGAAGACCGGCCCGCACACCTGCAGTTCGTGGAGTCGGCGGCGCAGCGTGTCCGGGTCGGTGTCGCGGTCCAGGTCCGCGCCCAGGGGGGAGTATGGGACACGGACGGCGTCCCACATGATTCCCGCGGTCAGCAGCGCGACGCCCTGCGTCGTCCACTCCTGGGTGGCCGTCTCCCGGACGGTGGCCGCTTCGTACAGCCACTTCTCCGCCGCCTTGTGTCGTTCTCGGTCGCCCCGCGCGGAGACGCCTCTTGGTGGTGCGCTGATCACCTCTGCTCCCAACGGCCAGGACCTTCGCTTTACTCGTAGAGGTAATCGCACGGTCACTGTCTGCGGGTACCGTTGAGAGCAGGTGGGACCGTGAACACCGTGAACGCCATGGAGCGGTCGGGAGTTGAGGACATGGCCACGAGGAAACGCACACCCAACCCTGCCTTGGACAGGCTGCTTGAGCAGGCACGATGGACGCGCACGCAGTTGGCGCAGCAAGTCAACCGGCTCGGCCCCCAGGCTGGATTGCATCTCACGTACGACCGCACAGCCGTCGCGCACTGGATCGCCGGTACGCCGCCGAAGCCCGAGGTCAGGCCCCTGATTCTTGAGGCACTGTCCGCTCGCTTGGGCAGGCCGGTGACCCATGCGGAGGCCGGGCTTCAGCCCTGCGCGTCCGTCGATGGCTCCCAGGGAGTCGACACTGTGGAGGAGTTGATCGACCTAGGAAGGGCGGATATGGATCCCTCCCGTCGCGGTGTCCTGGCCGCGACTGTCTTCTCCGCAGCACTCTCCGTGCCCGCTTTCCAGCAGACCGCTCGGGCCGCTGGTGACCTGGTCGCGCCAGGCAAGGCCACGACACGGATCGGCGCCTCCCAAGTCGCCTCGGTGCGCTCCATGACGGAGCGGATCGCGGACATTCTCGACGAGTTCGGCGCCGGTCACGCGCGCCCCATGGCGGCCGCGTTCCTCGTCAACACCGTCGGCCCCTGGCTGAGGGCCCAGGCCTCCGAGCCGGTAAAGCGGGACATGCTCGCCGCGGCGTCGGATCTCACGTACCTGACGGGCTGGATGGCCATGTACGAGAAGGCCCACGGCCTGGGCCAGACGTACTACGTCAAGGCCCTCAAGCTCGCCGACGAGGCGAGCGACCACGTCACCTACTGCCGCACGCTGCGCGGCATGTCCTTGCAGGCGTCGAACCTCGGGCACGGGCGGATGGCGCTGGAACTCGCCGACTCGGCGGCCGAGGCCGCGCCGGCTGCCGGCCCTCGTCTGGTGGCGTTCCTGCGCGGGCAGCAGGCTCACGCCGCGTCGATGCTCGGGGACCGGCGACAGGCACACGCCCGGCTGCGCGAGGCCGAGACCGCGCTGTCGAAGGCGGATAACCGGCGTGACGCCATCGGCGGCTACGACCAGACCGCGTACCTTTTCCACGTCTCTCACGTTCTGATGGAGGAGGGCGACCTGGCGGGCAGTATCAAGGCGATGAAGCAGTCGGTCCGCGTCCAGCCCACCCAGGAGCGGCAGGGCCGTGTGCACGCCTACGCGGTACTCGCTCAGCGGCAGCTCCGCCACGGGCACCTGGGCGCGTCATGCGAGTCATGGGGACGGTTCCTCGACGAGTACGAGCACGTCTCCTCCGTCCGCGGCGACGACCATTTCGCCACGATGCGAGCCGACCTCGCTCCGTACGCCAAAGCCCGCGCGGTAAGGGAACTCTCCGGTCGGATGCGAGAGGTCGCAGCGGCCAAGGCATGATCAACCTTTCTCGCCCGAATAATCACCTGCCAGTCCGGACCCGGTGGGTTAACGTCCCCGAGTGCGCAACAAGTTGAGGGTGGCGGCCTACGCCATCTGCGTCCGCGACGGCCAGATCCTGCTCGCCCGTGGGCCGAGCCCCGACGGCACGCTCGAGTGGATGCTGCCCGGCGGCGGCATGGAGCATGGCGAGGACCCCTACGACACCGCCGTGCGGGAGGTGGAGGAGGAGACGGGCTACCGCATCGAGCTCACCGGGCTGCTCGGCGTGGACTCCGTCCTCCGCGGCGTCCGCCGCCGCTTCGGCCGCACCGTCGACCACCACGGCGTACGGCTCGTCTACGAGGGCCGTGTCATCGGCGGTGAACTCCGCAACGAGGTCGGCGGCTCCACGGACCTTGCGGCCTGGCAGGACCTGTCCACCGTGCCCGGGCTGACACGGGTCGGCCTCGTCGACACCGGGCTCGCGCTGTGGCGACAGCGGCCCGCGGCGGGTCGGGCCGCGTTCCCCGAGGTGTGAGGTAGATACCCCGGAGGTCGATACCCCACGAGATGAACACAGAGTAACCGCCCTGGGTCGTTCTCCGATCAGGCGACGGACGGCACCGCCCCGTAACGACCAGAGCGATCGTTACGGGCATCGGACCGCCCAGGCCCGACCGGAGGTCCGTGGGCGTGAGGAACCCCGCCCCCGCATTCCCGGACCACTGCGCGTTGTTGTCGCGTTCACTCGCAGGTCATCCTGTCGCTCAAGGAGCAGCCGCTCGGCCTGCTCAACCAGAAGGGCCTGCCGCGCCGACCGGTGGTGGTCTCCCTGCACCGCTCGGACCCGGAGAACCAGGGCGCGGCCCTCGACGAGCTGAAGGCCGCGATCGCCGACGGCACGGTGGTGGCCTGTGTCTGCTGCGCCGAGTCGACCCGGGCCGCCTATGAGGCCGCCGGGATTCCGTCCGAGGTGCTGCACGTCATCCCGAACGGCGTGGACCTGCTGCGCTTTTGGCCCGACGTCGCCGCGCGCCTGAGGCTGCGGACGGCGCTCGGCGTTCCGGACGCCGCGCCGGTCGTCGTCTTCGCGGCCCGGTACGACGCGATGAAGAACGTCCCGCTGTTCCTGCGCGCCGCGCGGGCTTGGCTGCGGCGCGAGCCCGCCGGGCATGTGCTGATGTGCGGCGCGGGCATGACCGAGGCGCAGCTCGGGCTGCGTGCCGACATCGAGGCCGCGTTCGACGACGACATGCGGCTCGCGGACCGGATCCACCTGCTCGGGGTGCGGCGCGACATGGAGAACGTCTACGCGGCGGCCGACGTGGTGGCGCTGACCTCGGCCTGGGGCGAGGCGGCACCGCTGTGCCTGATCGAGGGCATGATGTGCGGGGCCGTCCCGGTCGCCACCGATGTCGGCGACAGCGCGGCGATCGTGGCCGGGCACGGCTTCGTCACCCCGCCGGACCCCGACGCGATCGCACGCGCCTGGACCGAGGGGGCGGCCGCCCGCGAGGGCCTCGCTCCCGTGCTCGCCGGCAGCCGCGAGCGCTTCAGCCGCACTCGCATGGTCGCCTCGTACGCCGCACTCATCGACCGCGTCCACGCGGAGGCGGTCAGGGCGTTCCTGCCGGAGCCGCTCTGACCGGCAGGGTGCACACCGGCACGGTGTACGAGCACGGTGTACGAGCACGGCGTACGAGCACGGTGCATGAGCACGGCGTACGAGGAGGGGCCGCCGACACTCCGGCGGCCCCTCCTCTCCCCTCCTGCTGTCCGCCCCGGTGCGTCACCGGGGCAGCACCACGACATACGCGGCCGGCTCCCGGTCCGCCGCCGCCATCAGTGCCGTGCGGATCACCGTCGCCTGCTGCTGCAGGGACTCCCGCAGCTTCTTCGGCGTGATGTGGACGACCGTGATGCCGAGCCTCTCCAGGTGCTCGCGCTTGCGGGCGTACTCCGACCACAGCGCGTCGTCGTCCTCCTGATGGCCGTGGTGGGGGGCGCGGGTGTCCAGCTCCAGCGCCACCGCCTGCTCGGGCCAGTACGCGTCCAGGCCGCCGAGGTGGGGCCCGCCGGGGAGACTCAGGTCGACGTTCCAGAACGGGTCCGGGAGGCCGTACTCGCGCACCATCCGGTACAGACGGTCCTCCGCGATCGCCCGGCTCTCCGCCAGCAGCGAGTCCACCGCGTCCACCACGTGCGGGCGGCTCAGCAGCTTGGCCTGGTTCAGTTCCCGTACCACCGCGGCCGGTTCGCAGTGGCCGCCGCGCACCGCCTCGGTCAGCAGACCACGCACCGTGCCCGCGTCCTCGAGTCCCGCCACCGCGTCGGCCAGAGCGCGCGGAACCGGCGCGACAGGCACGCCGGTCACCACCCGCGGGGTGGGCAGCGACGGGGTGCGGACCACCCGTGCGCAACCGGTGCTGCGCAGCCTGCGCAGCCGCGGGACCAGGACGTCGATCCTCTCCAGCGACGTCAGCGGGGGCGCGCACGCGAAGCCGTACAGGGTCAGCGCGGCCAAACCCGTGATCATCGCGTCGGTGTAGCGCGACGGGGCGTGCGGCCCACCCGCGCTCGGCTGGGGCGGGACCGCGGTCGCCTGGATGCCCAGGGACGAGCGCGCGGTGTAGAGCAGCACCGCGTGCAGACGTTCCTCGGAGGTCGGCGGGCCAGGGTGCAGCAGGTACACGCCCGGCAGGAGCTGCTGCCAGGGGCCGCCGGGCCGGCACTGCTCGTTCGTCTCGCCCGCCGTCACACCGTGGGCGCGCAGCTGGGCCGTGGTCAGGACCCGGTACCGCACGTCTGAGGGATGGCGGAGGGTGCGGGGGGAGAGCGGGGTGTTGTGGGTCATGTCCCCGGAGTTCCCGCGTCCGGTCCGCCTCCTAACCGCTGTTACACGCCTGTCGACAAATGCGGACAAGATGACACTAAAGTACGGGCGTTCGACTGCCGAAAAGGGCTGGTGCGGACGGGGGGACGGACGGGTTACGGGTTCGGATACTCGTATTTCGTAACCGTCGTTCCACAGGCCACAGGGCCCGTCGACACCGGGCCCCCGGCGGAGAACACCCCTAGCGTGCCGCCTCCGCGTCGCACGTCTGCCCCCGCAGGGTGCGCGCCAGGTCGTCGCGCGCCTCCAGCACCAGCCTGCGCAGCGCCGGCGGCGCGTCCTCGTGCGCGGTGAGCCACGCGTCCGTCGCGTCCAGCGTCTCCGGCGAGTCCTTGAGCGACGGGAACAGGCCCCGCACCACGTCCATCCCGATCTGGATGGAGCGTTCGGCCCACACGCGTTCGATCGCCGCGAAGTACTTCGCCGTGTACGGCGCGAGCAGTTCCCGCTGCGAGGGCTGCACGAAGCCCGCGATGGTCGCCTCGACGAGCGCGTTGGACAGGCTGTCCGACTCGACGACCTGCGCCCACGCCTGCGCCTTGACCGCCGCCGAGGGCCGCGCGGCCAGGCAGCGGACCTGGTGGCGCTTGCCGGAGGCCGTGTCGTCGCGCGCCAGCTCCGCCGCGAGCACCGACTCGTCCGCGGCCCCGTGCGCGGCCAGCGGCTCCAGAAACGCCCAGCGCAGTTCCTGGTCCACGTCCAGGCCGTCGATCTTCTCCGTACCCTCCAGCAGATCCCGCAGCAGCCGCAGATCGTCCTCGCCCGATGCCACCGCGGCGAAGAACCGCGCCCACGTCAGCTGGTGCTGGCTGCCCGGCTCGGCCCGCCGCAGCTCGCGCAGTGCGCCCTGAGCCAGCAGTCGCCCGCCGTTCTCGCGCCACGCGGGCGCCGCGTAGTACGTCAGCGCCGAGTTCGCCCAGGTGTGCAGCATCTGGAGCACGCCGATGTCGGACTCGCGGCCGGCGAACCGCAGCACCAGGTCGACGAAGTCCCGGGCCGGCAGCAGCGCGTCACGGGTCAGGTTCCACAGCGCCGACCAGCACAGCGCCCGCGCCAACGGGTCGGTGATGCCGCCGAGATGAGCCCTCAGGATCTCCAGCGACGCCGCGTCGAAACGGATCTTGCAGTAGGTGAGGTCGTCGTCGTTGACCAGGACCAGGTCGGGGGCCTGGGCACCGGTCAGTTCACCGACCACCGTACGCGGACCGTGGACGTCCACCTCGGCGCGCGCGTACCGCGTGAGCGTGCCCGCGTCGGTGCGGTACAGGCCCACCGCCACCCGGTGCGGGCGTAGTTCGGGGTGCGACTGAGCCGCCTCCTGGAGCACGGACAGCTCGGCGACCCGGCCGTCCTCACCCAACAGCACCTGCGGAGTGAGGGAGTTGACGCCCGCCGTCTGCAGCCAGGACCGCGACCAGGCAGCCATGTCCCGGCCGCTCGTCTCCTCCAGCACCGACAGCAGGTCGCCGAGGCGCGTGTTGCCGTACGCGTTCCGTTTGAAGTAGCGGCGCGCGCCCTCCAGGAACGCGTCCCGGCCGACGTACGCCACCAGCTGCTTCAGCACGGAGGCGCCCTTGGCGTAGGTGATGCCGTCGAAGTTGAGCTTCGCGTCCTCCAGGTCACGGATGTCCGCCGTGACGGGGTGCGTGGAGGGCAACTGGTCGGCGCGGTAAGCCCACGCCTTGCGGTTGTTGGCGAAGGTGATCCAGCCGTCGGTGAAGCGGGTCGCCTCCACCAGCGAGAACGAGCCCATGAAGTCCGCGAAGGACTCCTTCAGCCACAGGTCGTCCCACCACACCATGGTCACCAGGTCGCCGAACCACATGTGCGCCATCTCGTGCAGGATCACATTGGCCCGGCGCTCGTACGACGCCTGCGTGACCTTGCCGCGGAAGACGAACTCCTCGCGGAAGGTGACCATACCCGGGTTCTCCATCGCGCCGAGGTTGTACTCGGGCACGAACGCCTGGTCGTACTTCCCGAACGGGTACGGGTAGT
>CBFHCJ010000336.1:0-7376 GCA_965654005.1 uncultured Streptomyces sp.
GATGAACGCCGACGACAGGGTGATCTGCGGCCCCACGCCCGTCCGCGACACGTCCTTGGCGCGCGCCGCAGCCTCCTCGGCCAAGAGCCCCTCGCTGCTCGAGCGCAGCCGCTCCAACACCCGCGCGGGCGGCATCAGATGCCAGGGCACGGTCTCCACCGAGGGAGTGACGGGGCGGGCGCACAGCTGCCGGGCGCGCCACACCCCCAGGCAGAAGGCGATGCCCCCGGCCGTGTTGCACGCCGCCTGTCCGCGCGAGCACGCCTCGCCGGCCGGTGCCCGGACAGCCGCGACCGCGCCGATGCCACTGCCGCTCGCGGCCAGTAGCGCGCTGTCCCGGTCGACCTGGCGGGCCACGCCGACTCCGGTCAGGATCAACGCGACCGAGTCCAGGTCGGTGCCGACCAGCAGATGGGCGCCCCAGACCGGCGGCTCCCCCTCCCGCTGCACCCCGATGCCGCAGTCGGACGCCCCGAGCGCACGGCGGTTCCCGGACACCAGGAGCACCACCGCGCCGTCCGCCTGCACTGCGCGTACCGATGCCACCAGGTGGGCCCCCGAGGGCACCATGTCGTCGACGAAGCCGAGTTCCGGATACGGCCGGTCGGCGGCGAGGACCACGCGGATCCCAGAGCGTCGGGCCGCCGCGGCCAGGGCCTGTGCGCCCGGAAGCGTCTGCGTCGACACGCCCGCCACGGCCACCAGACGGCGCCGGAAGGCCAGGCCCAGCACCAGTTCACCGCCCCGGCGCCGCAGCCGGTCCGCCTCCCGCCGCCCGCTACGGCCCGTCAGCTCCAGGTCCTCCAGCGGGCCGAGTACCCAGCCCTCGTCGTCACGGTGGACCCGCGCGGACGCGGCCGGGTCGAACAGGGCGAAGAGCCGGTCGGAGACCTGCTCGGGCCCGGCGGCGCCGAGCGGAACCAGGTCGGTCAGTTCGTACCGGCCGCTGCGCAGCGCGTCCACGTCCAGGATCACGGTGTCCACCTGGCCCAGACGGCGCAGAGCGCTGCGGTCCATGGCCACGACGCCGCGCAGCGCGAGGAACCGGCCCAGGCTGGTGGCGAAGCCCTCCCGCCCTGCCCCGGGCGCCTTCGGCATGCTGGACAGGGCCACCGCGAGCGCGCGCCGCGGCCCTGCGTACGGCGTGGTCAGGGCGCCGACGGCGGCGCCCGCCCCCATGGCCCGTTCGGCATAACGCGCCGTCACGTCCTGGTGGTCCGTGGGTCGTTCCACCACGATCGGCTCGGCCTGGGCGTCGTCCGGTCCCAGGACCAGACGCGGCTCCGCCTGCGCCCACGCGTCCAGGGCCGCGTTCGCCTCGCGCCACTGCGCCGCGCGCTGGGCGACGTCCAGCACCAGACCGCCGCCGCGCGTGGCCACACCCTGGACGATCGCGTTGAGCACCGGAAGCACCGATTCCGGACGCTCCCGGCCGGTGAGAACCGAGTTCGCCAACCTGCGCAGCCAGGGGTGGTACTGAACGGCCGTGGCCAGTGCGCCCACCTCGGCCGGCAGGGGGGTCCACGGCGACAGACGAGTGGCCACCGTGAGCAGCAGCCCGGCGATGTCCGCCGCCAGGACCGGAAGCGTGGGCCGTCTGCGCGGCCCCTCACACGGATGGTGCGGCTCGGGGCACCATGCGTCGAACCCGCCCGGCTCCGCGGTGGCGACGGCACCGTGGGCCTCCGCGTGGGCGATGATCCGGATCAGCTCCTGCCGTGGCGGTGGCGGCGAGGCCAACTCCACGACGACCCGCTGCGCCGGGGCGTTCACCCGCGCCCACAGCACACCGGGATGCTCCTCGAGGGCGCGCTCCACCGTCCGGGCCACCCACGTGCCGCGAGGGCCGTGCACGCCCCGCACCTCGATGTGGCAGCGCCCCTCGCGGGACCACACATCCCGCCGCTCCAGCCCGAGCAGCACGGCGGCCACGTCGGTGATCCCGCGCACACCTGCGGACACCCCGTGGGCCAACCCCCCGGCCAGTGGCGCCGACAACGACAACGGCAGCGGCAGACGGACCCCTGACAGCAGCGACATCCGTGTGCCACCTCTCCGGAGCAGGCCGATCCCTCGTCCCTTCGCGATCATCATGACCCGCCCGGGACGCACCCGCCCGGCATGCTGACCCGAACGGCTTCCCGGCTCGCAGGCCGGTTTCGCCGCCGGTAGCTTTTCCCCATCGGGGGGCGAACCCGGACCCACGAGCGGATGTGAGAACCCGTGACCACGCCCAAGACCGCTGGAAGACGCCCAGGCACCCCAGGTACGAGAACCACGAAGAGGTCGCTCCCCGCCTCCGGGGCGAAGATCTCCGGGACGAAGATCTCCGGGACGAAGAGGACTCAGCGGCCCAAGGCCGCGGGCACCGCACGTACCGCACGCACCGCAACCACCACAGGCACAGGCACAGGCACAGGCACCACAGTCACTCCGAGAGCTGCTACAAGCACCACACGCACCAAACGCACCGGACAGGCCGTGAAATCGCCGAAGAAGAGCTCCACCGCCACGTCCGGCGCACGTACGATCGCCGTCACCCTCCCGGGACTCGGCGAGGCGGCCACCCGGGCGGTCAACGCCGCGGCGGTCCCCATGGCCACCGTCCGCCGTGTACTGCCCGTCAAGGGCGGCCTGCCCCTGTACGCCGGCCTCGGCGCGCTGGCGGTCGCGGGCGCCCTGGAGTGGCCGGTGGCCGTGGGGGTCGGCATCGGCTACGCCGTCCTCCGGTACAACGGCCTGCTCGAGCCGCCGACCGAGTCCGAGTAGGCCCGAGCCGCCGACCCACGGCCTGCGCCAGGACCTGTCGTCGAACTCCCGCCTGCCGACGGCGTCTGACAGGCACTCACCAACGGCTGTCCAGGCGCTCGCGGCGGAAGAAGACCTCGGGGCGCGGCTGCCCGCCTTTGCCGTGCCGGTCGACGGGGCCGGATGACACCTGAGGCACCACTCACTCCTATGCGTCTAATACGCGCATATCAGGAAAAATAGTGTGAGCATTGCCGAGACAGTGAAGTCATGCAGCCGACGAGCGAGGAGCGAGCGTGAGCGACCCCGCCCTCAAGCCCGGGAGGGCGCGACATGCGAGTTCCGCGTTCGAGCAGGCGTGCGCGGTGGCCGATGCCGTCCTGTACGAGGGGTATCTCCTGTATCCGTACCGGCGGTCCTCGCCCAAGAACCGGGTGCGCTGGCAGTTCGGTGTCCTCGCGCCCCGCGCCTGGGCCGAGGCGCACGGCCCCGTGGCACCGAGCGTCTCGGGTTCCGTCGAGTCCTGGCAGCAGCAGACCGAATGCCTGCTGCGGGCGGAACCCGATGCCGTGGTGCACGTGCGCGTGCGCTATCTGCAGGTGCGGCACAGGAGCGTGGAGCGCCGGGACGACGACGGCAGGTATGTGCCCGTGGAGTCCTTCGAGGCCGCCGGGGCCGTCCATCTGGCCTTCGAGGAGGCCGTGCCGCGCGAGCACGACCTCGTCGTACCGCTTGCGGATCTCCTGACGGGCGAACGCTGGTTCACGGTCGGCGCCCTTGGCGGTGAGGAGACCGAGGCGCTCGCCGGTGGTGCGGGACGCCTGGTGCACCGGTGGTACGCGGTCGAGGCACGGACCGCGCTGCACGCCGAACGGCTCGCCGGACCCGGCTCGTTCCACCGGCTGCGGGTGCGCACCGAGAACACCGACCGGTGCACACCGCCCGGTGTCTCGCGCGACGAGGCCCTGCGCCACGCCCTGGTCGCGACGCACACCTTCATCGGCGGTGACGGGCTGAGCTTTCTCTCCTCGATCGACCCGCCCGACGAATTGGCGGCCCCGGTACGGGACTGCGTCAACCTGCACACGTTCCCGGTGCTCGCCGGTGAGGAGGGGTCGGACGGCCTCGTCCTGTCGGCGCCGATCATCCTTCCGGACCATCCGCAGGTGGCCCCCGAAAGCCCCGGCGACCTGCACGACGCCGCGGAGATCGACGAGATCCTCACCCTGCGGACGCTGCTGCTGACGGACGACGAGAAGCGTGAGGCACGCGCCACCGATCCGCGGGCCGCGGAGATTCTGGACCGGGTGGAGACCATGCCGCCGGAGGTGTTCGCACGGCTGCACGGTGCCATCCGTTCCCTGTCGCCGTCCCCTGCCGGCGTCCGCCCCTCCGCTGATCCGCAGGAGGCACCCGCCCGCGCCCCGGCAAACCCGCCCGGGGCACCCGCCCGCGCCCCCGCACACCCGCCCGAGGCACCCGCCGCGCCGCGCGCGTCGCTGCCCTGGTGGCAGGAGCGCGGTGACGACGGTCTGTCGCCGGCCACGGACAGCGTCCTGGTCGACGGGGTGCCGGTGGCGGGCGGCAGCAGGGTGCGGCTGTGCCCACGCGGCCGGGGCGCCGACGCGCAGGACATGTTCCTGGTCGGCCGGGTCGCCCAGGTGGCGGCCGTCCGTCACGACATCGACGGCAGCCTGCACCTCGCGGTCACGGTCGAGGACGATCCGGCGGCCGAGCTCAACCGTTGGTACGGCCGTTACCTGTACTTCCGCCCGGACGAGGTACGGCCGCTGGACACCGGACCGGACGAAGAGCCGGCCCCCGGACCGGGCGAGGAAGGGTGCGATGGACGCCATCGAGTTGTTGAAGCATGACCACCGGATGGTCGAGCAGCTGTTCCGCGGCTACCACACCGCCGCCTCCGACACCCAGCGCAGGGCCGTGGTCGAGACGCTGATCCGCGAGCTGTCCAAGCACGCGGCGCTGGAGGAGCTGATGGTCTATCCGCTGGCCAGGAAGGTCCTCCCGGACCGCGGCCAGGAGATCGACGAGCACCTGGCCGAGCACAAGGAGGCCAAGAAGACCCTGCTGGCGCTGGACCGGCTGTCCGCCGGCGACGAGCGCACGGACGAACTGATGGAGCGGCTGCGCCGGGAGATCGAGGAACACGTGCGCGAGGAGGAGGGCGAGTTGCTGCCGAGACTCCGCGACGCCGTCTCCCAGGAGGAGCTGGACCGGCTGGGCCGGCTCCTGGCCCGCGCGAAACAGAGCGCGCCGACCCGACCGCACCCGAACGCCCCGGACAAGCCTCCCGCGCTGGCGCTCGTCGGACCGGCGGCAGCGGCCTACGACCGATTCCGGGACCGACTGCAGAGGAGGCCGAGGACATGACCGTAGAAAGCGGAACCACGGAAGTCAGCCAAGAGCCCACAAGGGCTGGGGAGAGGAACGGTTTCGACGAGATCAGCATCCTGTGGATCTCGGAGGGCATGAGCTGCGACGGTGACACGATCTCCATGACGGCCTCCGGCCAGCCGGCGATCGAGGACGTCGTGCTCGGTCTCGTCCCGGGCCTGCCGAAGGTGAACCTGCACAACAAGGTGCTCTCCCCCGCCATGGGCGGCGAGGACTTCCTCGCGCCCTACCGCGCCGCGGCGCGAGGCGAACTTGAGCCGTTCATTCTGGTCATCGAGGGCTCGATCCCCAATCAGAACATCATCGAGGGCGACGGCTACTGGACGTCGTTCGGCAACGACCCGGAGACCGGCGAACCGCTCACCCTCAACTGGTGGATCGACCAACTCGCCCCCCGGGCCTGGGCGGTCATGGCCGTCGGCACGTGCGCCACCTACGGCGGGATCCACGCGATGGCGGGCAATCCCACGGGCTCCATGGGTCTGGCCGACTACCTGGGCTGGGACTTCAAGTCGCGGGCCGCGCTGCCGATCATCAACGTGCCGGGCTGCCCGATCCAGCCGGAGAACTTCATGGAGACCCTCACCTGGGTGCTCTACCACGCGGCCGGGTCGGCGCCGCCGCCCCCGCTGGACAACATGCTGCGCCCGCAGTGGTTGTTCGGGAAGACCGTGCACGAGGGATGCGACCGCGCCGCGTACTACGAGCAGGCCGACTTCGCCCGGGACTACAACTCGCCCAAGTGCCAGGTCAAGGTGGGCTGTTGGGGCCCGGTCGTGAACTGCAACGTACCCAAGCGCGGCTGGATGTCAGGCGTGGGCGGATGCCCCAACGTCGGGGGCATCTGCATCGGCTGCACGATGCCCGGCTTCCCGGACGCCTTCATGCCGTTCATGGACGAACCGACGGGCGCCACCTTCTCGTCGGCCCTCATCAGGCCGTACGGCGCCGTGATCCGGAGGCTGCGCGGCCTCACCAACATGGCCGTCAACCGCGAGCCCAGATGGCGTCACGACAAGGCAGCGCTGACCAGCGGCTACGACGCGCACTGGCGCCCCTGAGACCGGACAAGCGAGAGAGAGCGAGGAAAAGGCGGACATGACGGCAACCGAAGCGCGGCCCACGGAGCGCAAGCCCGCGCAGATCGTGGACATGTCCTGGGACCCGATCACCCGGATCGTCGGGAACCTCGGCATCTACACGAAGATCGACTTCGCGAACCGGGAGGTGGTGGAGTGCCGCAGCACCTCGTCGCTCTTCCGGGGCTACTCCGTCTTCATGAGGGGCAAGGACCCGCGCGACGCGGGCTTCATCACATCGCGCATCTGCGGCATCTGCGGTGACAACCACACCACGTGCTCCAACTACGCCCAGCAGATGGCCTACGGCGTCAAACCGCCGCCGCTCGCCGACACCATCGTCAACCTGGGCGAGGCGGCCGAATACATCTTCGACCACACGATCTTCCAGGACAACCTGGTCTTCGTCGACTTCTGCGAGGCCATGGTCAAGGCCACCAACCCCGGTGTCCTGGCGCGTGCCGAACGCACCGAGGCACGCAACGGACACATCCACGGCTACCGGACCGTCGCCGACATCATGCGCGCCTTCAACCCGTTCGAGGGCGAGATGTACAAGCAGGCGCTCAAGGTCAGCCGGATCACCCGGGAGATGTTCTGTCTGATGGAGGGGCGTCACGTCCACCCGTCCACGCTGTATCCGGGCGGGGTCGGGACCATGCCGGAGCCGACGACGTTCACCGACTACCTCACTCGGCTGCTGCGGGTCCTCGACTTCATCAAGCGGTCCGTGACCATGAACGACGACGTCTTCGACTTCTTCTACGAGGCCCTGCCCGGCTACGAGGAGGTGGGGCGCCGCAGGATCCTGCTCGGCTGCTGGGGTGCCTGGCAGAACCCGGACGTGTGCGACTACCGCTACGAGACGATGAGCGACTGGGGCCGGAAGATGTTCGTCACCCCCGGCATCATCGTCGACGGCAAGGTCCTGACCAACGACCTCGTCGACATCAACCTGGGCATGAGGATCATGCTGGGCAGCTCGTACTACGAGGACTGGGTGAACGAGGACCCGTTCGTCACCCACGACCCGCTCGGCAACCCGGTCGACATGCGCCACCCCTGGAACCAGACGACGGTCCCGGTGCCGCAGAAGCGCGACTTCGACGACAAGTACAGCTGGGTGATGAGCCC
>CBFHCJ010000337.1:0-7371 GCA_965654005.1 uncultured Streptomyces sp.
CGGACGAGATCCGCACCGGCCGGGTCATGTCGACGCAGTGCATGTTCCACACGGCGCTGCAGCACGAGCGCGACCTCCGACTGAACTTCTGGGAGTCCCAGGCCCCGAAGATCGAGGGACTCGGCGTGTCGGTGGCCGGCCCTGAGGCTGGGGGCACCCCCAGCGGTAGCTGGGGGTGTGTTGTCGACTGGGTCGGGACGCTCGACGGATACGCCCAGTCCGTCGACCAGCGCGTGAAGATGGCCGGCTGGATGGAGGCGTTCGCACAGCGCGGCGGCCAGCTCGTCATCCACGGCGCGGCGGTCTCCGACCTCGACTTCTTCTCCCGTACCTACGACCTGGTGCTGGTCTCGGCGGGCAAGGGCGAGCTGGTGTCGATGTTCGGCCGCGACGCCTCCCGCTCCCCGTACAGCGAACCGCAGCGCGCGCTCGCGGTCTCCTACGTCCACGGCCTGGGCCCGCGCCCGGAGCACCCGGACGACGAGGCGGTCCGCTGCAACCTCGTCCCGGGCGTCGGCGAGCTCTTCGTCATGCCGACCCTGACGACCTCCGGGCGCGCGGACATCCTCTTCTGGGAGGGCATACCGGGCGGCCCGCTCGACGTCTTCAACGGCGTCAAGGACCCGGCGGAACACCTCTCCCTGACCCTGGAACTCATGGAGCGGTTCACGCCGTGGGAGTACGCGCGGGCCACCAAGGTGGAACTGACCGACGCGAACGGCACGCTGGCCGGACGCTTCGCGCCCACCGTGCGCAATCCGATAGGCCGGCTGCCCGGCGGCGGTCTGGTGCTCGGCGTCGCCGATGTGGTCGTCGCCAACGACCCGATCACCGGACAGGGCTCCAACTCGGCGTCCAAGTGCGCCGCCTCGTACCTCGCCTCGATCCTCGAACAGGGGGACAAGGAGTTCGACGAGGCATGGATGCGGCAGACGTTCGACCGGTACTGGGACGTGGCTCAGCACGTCACCAAGTGGACGAACGCGATGCTCGGCGTGCCGCCGGAGCACGTCCTGAACCTGATCGGGGCGGCGGGCGCGTTGCAGCCGGTGGCCGATCGGTTCGCCAACGGGTTCGACGACCCGTCGGACTTCGAGAACTTCTTCTACGAGCCGGAGAAGACGGAGGCTTACCTGGCGTCGGTCGCCGGAGCCTGACGCTCGCGGAGGCGAGTCGCCGGATGAAAGCCGGAGGGGGAACCTGTCTGATCCGGCGGCTCATGGTGCCGTAGGGGCTTGCCGTAGAAGCTTCCCCAGTGGGTCGGGGCGGACCGCGCCGAGGATCGGGTTCGCGGCGATGGGTGACACCCTGATCCGCTCACCGGGCCTCGGCGCCTGCACGACCATGCCGTCCCCGAGGTAGAGCGCCACGTGCGTGGCCTCGGGGAAGTAGACCACCAGGTCGCCGGGGCGCAGTCGCCTCAGGGGCACGTGCGGGAGTTCGGCCCACTGTTCCTGGCTGGTGCGCGGGATGGCCCGGCCGGCGTGCTCCCAGGCCCGCGAGGTCAGGCCCGAGCAGTCGTACGCCCTCGGACCCTCGGCGCCCCACTCGTACGGCTTCCCGATCTGCTCGACGGCGTACCGCACGGCCTGGTCGCCCTCCCTCGTCGGCGCCCGATCCGGGCCCAGCGCGCCGGACGACAGGAACCTCCGCTGCGCCGTGGCGGCCCCGGTGTGCTCGAACTCGGCCAGCAGGTCCCGCTGTTCGGCGCTGAGCGAGGACAGCAGCACCTCCACGTCCTTGAGGCGCCGTTGGACGTCGTCCCGCTGCTGCTTCTGCCGCTCGGCCAGGCTGAGCTTGTCGTCGAGGGCCTTGCGAGCCCCGCGGGCCAGGTCGTCGGCGTGCTTCTCGGCGTCGGTGAGCCGGCGCACGTTCGCGGCCCGCTCCCGTGTCAACTGCCCGATCACATGGCCCTCGTCGAGTGCTAGTTGCGGATCCGGGGCGAACAGCAGGCGTACGTACGCGGAGATCTCCGTGCTGCTCCGGTACTGCTCCCGGGCGAGCCGACCGACCGCGCCGCGGCTGTCCTGCAGGTCGAGCCGGGCCGCGGCGAGCTGTTCGTCCAGCCGTGCGACCTTGGCCTGCTGCTTCTTGAGCTTCTCGGCGGTGGCGTTGTATGTCTCGGTGGCCCGCTCGGCCTGCCGGTACTTCTGCTGAAGGTCTGTCAGAAGCAGGGAGACCGGGAGAGTGTTCGGCCGGGCGACGGTGCCCGTGCCTGTGCCCGTGCCTGTTCCTGTGCCCGTGCCTGTTCCTGTGCCCGTGCCTGTGCCTGTGCCCGTGCCTGTGCCTGTGCCTGTGCCTGTGCCCGTGCCCGGTTCCGGAGCGGCCGTAGCGGGTGCGGCGGCGAGCACGGCCGAGGCGGTCAGCGCGGCCGTACAGGCCAGGCGGAACAGCCTTCCTGACATGTCATCACCTCCGGTGCGGGGGGTGGTCCGTCCACCTCGCACCGGCAGAATGAGACGCGTGCGACCCGGGCGCCCGCCGGGTGGTCGCTTCGGCCCAGGGAGGTCACTCGTCGGCGGCGTCCGGCCCGCCGCCCGGCGTGGCGCCTGGCTTCCGACGCGGCTTCGACCACGGCCGGCGCAGCCGACCGCGGCTGTCGCCCTCGGGGTCGTACTCGTACTTCCACCCCTGGTGGATTCCGAGCCTCCGGCTCCGGCTCACCTCGACGCGCCGGTAGACCAGGACGGTGGGCGGGCCCCCGGCCGCGTCCGGGACCGGCACGCGGTACGTCTTCGGCGGATGGCCGGTCGGGCCCAGCAGGATCGGCAGGACGCGCCCGTCCAGGGGGCCGCCCACGAACGGGGTGTCTTGGCTCTTCACGGCACCAGTGTCACAGCGGGTGACCCGCATCGCCGACCACCGGCAGGACGCGCCGGACCAGCGCGCAGGAGCGGGTGGCGGAGGTGGGGAGGCGATCGAGGAAGGTCAACGCCTCAGTGGTTGATCACTCGATCGACGGGCGAATCGGCATATTCCCCTGGGTACGCTGAGTGTGCCAGGCAGACTCCGGCACATGGGAGCAATCATGAGCGCCGCGCGTGACTACGGGCTGGACGAGGACTACGAGTGGGCTCGTCCGCCGCGGAACGGCTGGACGGCGGATGACCTGGACCGACTCCCGAACCTTCCTCCGCACACGGAGCTGATCGACGGGAGCCTGGTTTTCGTGAGCCCGCAGACGTTTTTCCATGCGCGTACCATGCGTCTGTTGGAGCAGGCCCTTTTGGCCCAGATCCCGGACGAGCTCGACGTCATCCGCGAAGTGACTCTCAAGCTGGACCAGCGTAACCGGCCCGAACCTGACGTTCTGGTGTTTCGCTCGGACGCAGTCACCGGCCCCCGGCAAACCTGGCTCCGGCCTGAGGATGTCGTCCTCGCTATCGAGGTCGTCTCGGACGATTCCAAGGCGCGCGTCCGCGAGGCCAAGCCCCAGAAGTACGCCAAGGCCGGCATCCGCCACTACTGGCGGGTCGAGGAGAACGTCGACCTTCCCGTGGTCTACGTCTACGAACTTGACCCGGCCACCAGGACGTACGTCCCGACCGGCATCCACCACGACAGGCTCAGGCTGACCGTCCCGTTCCTCATCGACATCGACCTCACCGCCATCAACCGCCGACCACCGGTCGCCCCTCCCCCGGAGGGAACGACGTCCGCAGGGTGAACGCGTACTGCGTCGGACCGTGTGCGCGGAGGTGAAGGAGTCGTTCCTCCGCCTCCGCCACCGTCGGCCGATGGCCCGCCGGCACCCACCACAGGGCCGTGACCGCCTCCTGAAGGTGTTCGAACCACTCCCGGCGTCGCGCCAGCAGCTCCCGGTGCTGTCCCCGGTACATGAACGCCGTCAGGGCGTCGTCGTCCCGCCACGTCGACATGTTGACGATCATCCACTCGTCGTCCAACACCGGCACGTCCGTGGCGTTCCCGGACTCGCTCTGCAGGCGCCAGACGAAACCGTCCGACGCGTCGGCCACGGCGTTGACGGGGTCCAGGGCCTCGACGAAGTCCTTCAACTCCGGCGAGTCCAGCGGGGCCTTGAGACGGGCGATGTTGACCTCGGCGAGTTCGTACGCGGCTGCGGGCTGCTCGGTGTCCGTCATGGAACCGAACGATAGGTCGGCGGTACGCCCGGCGACAGTCCCCGTCTCAGCACGCGGACCCCTCAGTCGCGCCTCAACTGCCCTTCCGATGTTGCGACTTCAGAACCGCCTCCATGACCGCCCTCGCGATCGGCGCCGCGTCCCCGCCTCCGCTGATCTCCCGGCGCCGGCCCGTCGGGTCCTCCACCACCACGGCCACCGCCACCGCCGGCTCCAGCGCGTCGTCCGCCTGCGCCCAGGAGATGAACCAGGCGTACGGCCGCGCGGCGTTGCCGACGCCGTGCTGGGCCGTGCCCGTCTTACCGCCCACCGTGGCGCCCGGGATCGCCGCGTTCCGGCCCGTCCCCTCCTCCACCACGTCCGTCATCATCTCCCGCAGCTGCTCCGCGGTCGCCGCGCTCATCGCCTGGTGCGGGACGCGGGGGGTGGTCGTCCGGACCGTCTCGCCGTCCCTCGTCGTCGTCCGCTCCACCAGGTACGGCTCCTTCACCGAACCTCCGTCCGCCACCGCCGCCGCGATCATCGCCATCTGCAGCGGGGTCGCCCGGGTGTCGAACTGCCCGATCGAGGACAGCGCCAGTTGCGCCCGGTCCAGCTTCCGGTCGAAGGTGCTCGGCACCACCGCGAACGGGATCCTCAGATTCCGCTCGTTGAAGCCGAACGCCGTCGCCGTGTCCGCCATCCGCCGCAGCCCCACCTCCACGCCGAGCTTCGCGAACACCGTGTTGCACGACCACTCGAAGGCGTACCGCAGGGACGCGTCCGCGCAGCCGTCCGCCTCGTTGGTCAGCAGGGTCGTCGTACCGGGCAGCCGGTAGGGGGCAGGGGACGTCGTCGGCGCGTCGAGGTCCGTCACGAGCCCCGCGTCCAGCGCCGCCGCGGCCGTCACCACCTTGAACGTCGAACCGGGCGGATACGTCTGCCGGACCGCCCGGTTGAGCATCGGCCGCGCCGCGTCCCCGTTCAGCCGCGCCCAGGCCTTGGCGACGGACGCCTGCGACCCGGACAGCTGCCCGGGGTCGTACGACGGCGTGGAGACCAGGGCCAGGACGCGGCCGGTCGCGGGTTCGATCGCGGCCACCGCGCCCGTACGCCCGGCCAGCTGCCGGAACGCCGCCCGCTGCGCCGCGCCATTGAGGGTGGTGACGACCTGGCCACCGGGGGTGCGCGAGCGGACGACGTCGTTCCACAGGGGGATCGGCTCCAGCAGCGGGTCGGTGCCCGCGAGCAGCGGGTCCTGGGTGTCCTCCAGGAGCGTCGTCCCGTACGTCTGCGAGGCGAAGCCGGTGACCGGCGCGTACAGCGGCCCGTTCGTGTACGTGCGCTCGTAGCGGAACATCCCGCCCTTGTCCCGGGAGCCGGTCACCGGGCGGCCGTCGACCAGGATGTCGCCGCGCGGTGCGCCGTACCGGGAGATGGTCTGCCGCCGGTTGGCGGGATTGTCGGCGTACCGCGAGGACTCGAAGATCTGCACCCTGGTCGCGTTCAGCAGCAGGGCGACCAGGAGCACCGCGCACAGCGCCGCCGTCCGGCGGATGGTGGGGGTCCACCCCGGGCGAGCGAAGTCGAGACCTTGGGGGAGGCTCACGGCGCCGCCGTCCCGTCGTACTGGCCGCGCGCGGAATCGCTGATCCGGATCAGCAGCGCCACGATGATCCAGTTGGTGACGACCGACGAGCCGCCCTGGGCCAGGAAGGGCATCGCCAGGCCGGTGAGCGGGATCAGGCCCGTCACCCCGCCCGCGATCACGAACACCTGGAGCGCGATGATCGACGCGAGTCCGACGGCGAGCAGGCGGCCGAACGGGTCGCGCAGCGCCAGGCCCGCCCGGTAGCCGTGCTCCACCAGCAGGGCGTAGAGCAGGAACAGCGCGGACAGGCCCGCGAGGCCCAGCTCCTCGCCCGCCGTCGCCAGGATGAAGTCCGACTTGACGGCGAAGCCGATCAGGATCGAGTGGCCGAGGCCGAGCCCGGTGCCGAGCGCGCCGCCGGCGGCGAACGCGAACAGGGACTGGGCCAGCTGGTTGGGGCCGATGCCCGCCTCGATCGAAGCGAAGGGGTGCAGCCAGTCCTGCACCCTGGCGTGCACATGCGGTTCGAGACGGCCCACGGCGAGCGCGCCGAGGACCGCGAGCAGCACACCGACGGCGATCCAGCCGGTGCGGCCCGTGGCGACGTACAGCAGCACCACGAACAGCCCGAAGAACAGCAGCGAGGTCCCGAGGTCGCGCTCCAGGACCAGGACCCCGACGCTCAGCAGCCAGACCGCCACGATCGGCCCGAGCACGCGTCCGGTGGGCAGTTGCAGCCGCCGGACCCGGCGGCCCGTGAACGCCAGGGCGTTGCGGTTGGCGGCCAGATACCCGGCGAAGAAGACCGCGAGGAGCACCTTCGCGAACTCGCCCGGCTGGATGGAGAACCCGGCGATCCTGAGCCAGATCCGCGCGCCGTTCACCGCCGGGAAGAAGATCGGCAGGATGAGCAGGGCGAGGGCGGCGACCACACAGACGTACGTGTACCGCTGGAGCACCCGGTGGTGGCGCAGCAGCAGCACGACGGCGATGAAGAGCGCCACGCCGACCGTCGACCAGTACAGCTGGGTGGGGGCCGCCTGGTCACCCGGTGTCTCCAGGTCGAGGCGGTAGATCAGCACCAGCCCCATACCGTTGAGCAGCACGGCGATGGGCAGCAGCAGGGGATCGGCGTACGGGGCCCGCAGCCGCACCGCGCAGTGCGCGAGCAGCGCGAGTACGCCGAGACCCGCGCCGTAGCGGACGGCGCCGGGCGGGACGGTGCCGTGCTTGGCGAGACCGACGGCGCAGTAGCCGTACACGGAGAGCAGGACGGCGAGGACGATGAGGGCGACCTCGATGCCACGGCGCCGGGGCAGGCGCAGGGCGGGAACGGGGGCTTCCGTCGCCGTCGCCGTCGTCGTCCTCGGTCCTGGCGTTCCGGGCTGGATCATGTGCGGAACGTAGCAAACGGGCGACTCCTATGTCCCGTTATGCGGGGTAATCGGGCTGTTCCGTTACGCCTTGTCGCGCCCGTGCGCCTCGTCGTGCCGCCTACACCTCGTTGTGCCCGTGCGCCTCGTCGATCGCGTATACCTCGTCGTGCCGCGTACACCTCGTCGTGCCGCGTACACCTCGTCGTGCCCCGGCGCGCCGAGGGAGCGTCAGTGCGGCCACCGCCCCGCCGTCCGGGACGCTGGAGGTACTCCAGCCGGGCGCCCAGGAACTCCGCCTGGCCGAGCGCGATGGTCGGGCGGA
>CBFHCJ010000338.1:0-7345 GCA_965654005.1 uncultured Streptomyces sp.
GCGGGCACATCGTCGGATCATCCGAACCGGTCATGTGCGGAGGATGGGACTAGTCGACTAGCTAGCCGCCTAGTCGACTAGTGGAATAGTCGGTGGGACGGGTGTCCGCGAACGAGCTGAGCGTTCGCGGACAACCTGCGAGATGTGTGCCGCGTCAGAAGCCGCGGGCACTGAGCCATTCGTCCAGGGCGACCGAGACGATGTCGCCGATGGGCAGGTGGTCGAGTTCGTTGTCCAGCGCGAAGCGCTTGAGCCGCTTCTTCAGCTTCAGCGCCGCGGGGACTGACGAGTCGAGACTCTCGCGCGCGATGATGCGCTGGTTGAGGACGACGGCAGCCTCGGGGATGTCCTTGGGACGGCCAGGACCGTGTGCATAGGCGGCTCCCTCGCTGGGGGCCTCATGCGCTCGCGCGCCCTGTTCCTGGTGAGAACCTGGGCTGTCAGTCCTCACCGGGAATGCCGTACCGCCTGCCATCGGAGGCACGCCAGGGCGAACTGCCACCTCGGCTGACGGGCCCGTAGAAGAAGGCGCGAACGCGACGTGGGACGAGTCCGACTCCAGAGGCTGGGCCTGCTGGGCGGGGTGGACCGCAGGTGCTGCGGGCTCGGTAGCCGGAACCGCAGGCGGCCCCTGTCGCTCTGCTAGCTCACCTGCGGATTCCACGCCTTCCTCGGAGGTAACGACTGAGTGGGCCGGCTGACTGGGAGCAGATTCCTGCGTGGAGTCGCTTGGGACTGCAGCGGCGGTCCCCGAGGCAGCGCTCTGTGTCACATCGGACACCGTCTCGGTCCCGTCCTGTGCCGACGTCTCCATAGGAGCGCTGGATGGAGCGGGCGGAACCCGGGGCGTGCTGGGCGCGAGCTGGCCTTCGCCCTGGGCAGCGGCTTCCTCAGCAGCGAACTGCTCAGGGGTGAGCTCGGCGGCCGGGGGAGGAGGCGGAGGGGTCGTCTTCCTCGCTCCGCTCAAGGTACGACCGCCCGTGCGGCGGGCCGGGGGCTTCATGCGTTCGGTCATGCCGCGGTCAGCTCCTTCATCAGCTCGGCGTACTCGCTCAGCTCGGTCGGGATCTCGCCGAAGGCCTCCATGTAGTGCACCCAGGAATGGATGGTGGTCTCGGCGAGCGGGAACGCCTCATCGCGGTCCGGGCCGATGCCCTCGCCCTCGACGGGCTCCAGCAGCTTGTCCTTCGCGTTGCGGGGCAGGCTGGTGCGGTCGTCGGCCTTGACCAGGACCACGTGTGCGGTGACGTCGCGCTCGTTGCGGGCGGCGGCGCGCTCGGCCTCGTCGAAGGTGGCCACGAGCTTGCGGCGCTCGATCTTGGTGGGGGCGACTGGCACGAGCAGCAGGTTCGCCTCGGTAACAGCCTCGTGGAAGATCCGAGCGCTGCCGCCGCCGGCGTCTACCACGATCGCGCCGAACTCGGCGCGCTTGACCCGGATGTACTCGGCGATGTCGTCGAACGGGTACCGCTCGACAACCAGGTTGGCCGGGACCTCGAAGCCGGCGGACTGGGCGACCTTGAACCAGTCGTAGGCAGACTGGCTGGTCGCGTCGGCGTCCAGCAGCAACGTGGGCAGGCCGAGGACGACGGCGTAGTAGAGGGCGATGAACCAGGCCGAGGTGGTCTTGCCGGTGCCGCCCTTGAGCATGCCGACGACGATCACGAACGCGTCCCAGACGTGTTCTGTGGCTGCGGCCAGGGTCTTCTGACGGGTGTTCTCGTTCACGTGTGCCTGATCTCCTGAAACTGGAAGGGTGCGTTGACTTGGCGCGGTCCCGCCTCGACGGCAGCGACTCGACTCGGAATTGGCGCAGCGAGGCGAGGGGGACCCCTCGACGCGCACCTGTACCTGGAATGGCGGATGGGCGAGGTCTTGAGCCGAGCGATGCCGAGGGCGACATCAGGCAGGGCCAGCGTGCTCATGGCCGTTTCCTCACCTGATCCGCGGGACCGTGACGGTGCTGGGGGCGCATGGGAGTGTTGACCTGATGCAGGAGCCGGTAGACCGTGGCAGTGGAGAAGTTGCACTCATCAGCAAGCTCAGGGACCGTGGCCCCGCCCTCGTACCGCGTTCGCAGAGATAGCGCGAGTTTCTGCCGCTCAGTCGCTCGCGCTGCGGAGCGCAGCCGCACCGTCTGCTGCGTGGTGCGCACGGTGCCGCCTGCCTCGATCAGCAAGCGGCGAGCAATGGTCCTCGTCTCTCCTGCCACTGCAGCGAGTTCAGTGAGGGTTGCACCATGCTTCTCGTAGAGCGCGCGCAGACGGGCCGCGAGCCGCTTGCGCGCTTTGGGGTCTTCACGCATCCGGCGGGTCTGCCAGGACGTGCGCATCTCTGTCCCGGCGTCGTGCAGCCGGTTGAGGACCGTGCCGTACGACAGTCCACTGTCGGCAACGAGTTCGTCGACCGTGGCGCCGGACTCGTACTGGGTGCGCAGAGCGTGCGGTGTTGGCGTTGCACCGTCGGCGGGCGTGCTCGGGGTGTGTGAAGTCATGCTGCTGACTCCCATTCGCTGAGGGCTTCGGCATGGGCGGCGGCCAGCTCGTCGTAACTGCGCTGGTCTGCGGGGGTGATGAGGATCAGGCGACCGTCGGTAGCAATCCGCCAGTCGGGCGCGGCACGGCCGGTGACCGGATCGAGGACGCATCCGCCCGGGGCCTGCCACGTGGAGAGGAGCTCATCGGGGCGCGGTGCCGGAATGAGGACCTGGCGGCCGTCGCGGACGATCACATGGGCCGTGCTGCGGTGCTCTGCAAGCCTGCCGAGCACCGCCCGATACATCGCCCGCTCGGCTGCGTGGAACGTCCTTCGGCTTGAAGAGAGGCCTGCGGTTCCGTGATGAGAGGCGATCTCGTCCCAACCACGTGAGGGAACGACTTCTGCTTCGGTAACAGCCCCAAGAAGCCTGTTACCGAAGCCTTCCAAGGCACGGGGGGCCAGGATCCAGGTCTCGCCGACGTGGTGCACGAGACCGTGACTTACGAGGCGGTGGAGAGTCCGGTAGACGGTCGCGCGAGAGACAGACGAGGTGATGACGAGTTCGCCGACGGTCTGAGCTGGGCGTGAGTGCAGGGCCCCAATGATCATCAGCGCGGAGCTCCCCAGCGCGCGGTGAGCGAAGGCATCGTGGGCCATCAAGTGGCTGATGACGGTGGAGTTGATATCGGCCGAAAGGGCTGTCTCGGGAGTGGACCACTCGTCAAGTGCCGGGTCGGGGGGGAACTGAGTGGTCTGTGAGCGAGAAAGCCGATCCCCCGCCACGTGCCCAGGACCATTGCCGAGGTACCAGGCGGAACCCTCTTTGCCGCGCCCGACCCTCAGCCGGCGGAGCCACCCACCGGGCTTCAATACGGTGTCGTACGCGTTGCGCACGGCCTGCCGAGAGATCCCGGCTTCCTCTGCAGCCTGGCGCTCGCTTGCAGCGTGCAGACGGCCGCCGGCGGCCTCAGCGAAGCTGAGATGCGCTCGCAACACCCGCAAGGCGGTGCGGCCTCGTTCGCTACGCCACGGAGTGACCTCGATGCGGTCGCGAAGGGCCGCGAGGTCTTCGTGGGCATCCTGACGAGACGCGACCTGCGCTGTGCTGCTGACCGTTGCGCTGGCGCTCTCCCAAACGCGCTCGATGTACGCGAGGGCGCGGGCTTGTCCAGAGCGCAGGGCGATGTTCTGCGCGTGCCGGCCGCCCTCGTGATCCGGGTGCATGAGCAGGTCCGTCAGCTGGTTAACGGTGCCGCCGACCCGGGCCACGTGACAGGCGATAGCCGCCGTGATGCGGTGACCGTGCTCGGCAATCCCCGTCCGAGCGTCGCGCTGGACGACTTGCCCTTGACGATCGAGCTTGCTGTAGCTGCCCGCTGCGTAACGGCCAGTGAGGTCTCCGAGAAGGATCAGATCAGCCGCGCCTCGCGGGAGGTGGGCGAGACCCTGCCGCGGGGTTTGGGTGCCTGTGACTGCCTCTGGTTGGGATGAAGCCTGCTGTGAGTAGTGCGGAGAGCGTACGGCGTGTGGCATTCTGGGGTTGTCTCGCAAAGACATGGACGCCACCGAGGCCCGCTAAAACCACGGGTGGTGTCCGGAACCGACCTCCAATCGGTGCCAGCGAAGCCTCCAGGATGGCCGTCCTGGGGGCTTTCGTGCTTCTGGCGTAGATTGGCGGCAGGCGTTCCCATCGCAGTCGACCGGAGACGAATCATGGCCCTGCCTGAGGTGTCATCTTTGATCCACTCTGGCCAACTCGGGCCACTCAGAGGGCAGTTCGGAGGCACGTTGCCTCTGACTGCCTCTGAGCGACCCGGGTCGAACCGGGGTCGAATCAGAGTGACTTCCTCTGACTGCCTTCGATCGCCTCTGCAACCCGTCCTAGCAGGTCACAGCCTCATCGTCCCGCAAAAGCCCAGGTCAGAAAGATGCGCTAGCTGTACCACTGGTTCCTGGCGAAGGCGGTCATGTGAGGCATGGGGTTCCCGTCCCTGAGAGCGGGGCGTCCTCGCCCCGCGTACCGTGGTTGGAAACAGGTTCCTGACGCTCGCGGCCGCTCGGCAAGGCGGCTTCTGCCAGGCGGAAGGCCTTCCGTGAAGTGGCTGGTCAGACCTCAGTTGGTCAGTGGTGGTCACCGGCTGGGGGTGAGCCGTACGCGACCGCTTCGGCGCGGCCCGCCTCGTCACCGCGCCGACAGCGAAAGACCTTTCTTGTGCGAAGACGACCACGCGAAGACAACCACGCGAAGACCCCCATGCTGAGACGACCTCGCGTGCGTCCTTCGCCGCGGCTCCCCGCTCGCCGCCCGACGCCGCCTCCTCGGCTTAGGCCCCGACGTCGTGGCGCTTGACCCGCCGGACGTACGCGGCGCCTACTTCTGTGTTCCCGGCTGGGTAGGTGCAGGTCAGGGAGGCTGTGCGGGGCCAAGGCTGTGCGTGGAGGGGTGAGCGGCCGAAGGGCACGGCTGCCGTGCCGTCCCAAGATGCCGGTACCGACGTCGGAGCGGAGCCCCAGAAGGCCGTGAGGGTCGTGCTGGACGTGCAGAGGGCCGGGCGGGATTGTTCGCAATCTCGAACAGCCCTCCGTTGTTGCACGCGAACGAGCAGTGGGCGCTTGGTGCTTGCTGCAGTGACCGATGTCGACCGCCCGGACTTGTGCCCCTTCTCACCCGAGCGTTTCCCCCCGTCCCGGGCCTGATCCGTGCCCGCGGCCGTCAGGGCGTGGAAAATTCGAGTGATCTCTTCGGTACTCGCGAGGGCTGACCCCGTGGCGGTCTTTGAAGGTGCGGGTGAAGTGGGAGGCGTCCTTGAAGCCGACGGCGTAGGCGATGTCCGTGACGCTGCGGCCGTTCTGGCCCGGGTCGGTGAGCAGCCTGGCGGCGACGTGGATCCGCTGTTGCAGGATCCAGCGGGAGGGTGAGGTGTCCTCGGCCCGGAAGATCGCATGGAGGTAGCGGACGGAGATGCCCAGCGCCTGGGCGACCGTGGTGGGTGACAGGTCGGGGTCGGCGATGCGGTCGACCATGTACCGGCGGGCGCGGTCCATGTGGGCTGCTCTGGGTACACCGAGTCGGACGCCTGAATCGGTCTGGTCGGACAGGGCTGTGGCCAGCAGTTCCAGTAGCGTGGCGCCGATCCGCGCACTCGCGTCGAGGGACAGACCGGAGGCGTGGACGGTCAGGGAGCGGAAGAAGGGCGCGAAGAGCGCGCCCACACCGTGGTCGCCCGGTACCGGGGTCGCCATCGCGTCCCGCGCCAGCGGGCAGTGCGCGTCGAACAGAGGTCGGGGCACCTTAAGAACGAGCAGTTCGAACGGGTCGCGGCAAGCGATTCGGCAGGGCCGGGCGCTGTCGTAGACGGTGAAGTCGCCGGGGCGCAGTACCGCATCGCGCTCATGCTGGGTCACCGTGACGCAGCCCCGGACGGTCAGGTTCACCAGGAAGTCGTCCTCGCTCGACTTACGGATCAGCGTCGGCGACCGGAACACCGTATGAGGGTCGGAGATCACTCTTGCCAGTCCCAAGTCACCGAACGTCTGGGCCGTGACCTGGCCCAGGAAGCCGACGGACGAAGGCTGCGGCACGTCCATCTCGTACTCGACGAACGTCGTGGAGATCACTTCACGCCAGTAGTCCAGCTGAGCGCGGCTCTCAAGCGGCGCCGTGGAGAAGTCGAGCGTCATACCGGTGCCACCTCGCTTCGCACTTCCAGAGACCTGACCCTGAGACGGGTGCGCTCAGATTCAAGTAACCGTGCGGCGTCAGTCAAGCCCTTGCCCCAGGTCGGACCGTAGGTTCACACCCAGTCACACACCGAGTCGTACACCGAGGCAAGGAGGCCGGGTGGCATGACCACATCGGAAAAGATCATGGCGCAGTACATCGCGACCGAGGCGCGCGTGGACCGCATGCGGGACAAGTACGCCCTGGAGGAGGGTTACATCGCCGACGACAGCACCCCGTGGGTTCCCTTCGCCCCCAACGTGTTCATCAAGCACCTCACCTTCGACGTGCGCGGCAGCAGCGCCGCCAACGTGCTGTGGGTGCAGGAGGGCGGCACGGTCGGCCGCCACCGTCACCGCGGCCCGGTCTCCGGCTTCGTACTCGAGGGCAGCTGGCGCTACCTCGAGTACGACTGGGTCGGCAGGCCGGGGGACTTCATCCGGGAGAGCCCGGGGCGCAGCCATACCCTCCACTCCGAGCACGGGATGAAGACGGTCTTCTGGCTCAACGGGCCGCTGGAGTTCCTCGATGAGGAGGACCGGGTCCTGGAGACGGTCGACGTGTTCTGGTTCATCGATCACTACGAGAGCTACTGCCGCGAGAACGGTCTGAAGATCAACGAGAGGCTCTATCTCTGACCACCCTGACGCATCCCCGGCCCTCCCGGCCACGCACCGTCCATGCGTGGCGGGCCGGGGGCTCGGCCGCGATGAGGGCAGGGGGCTTGACTTCGAAGGCATCTCGAAGAGGGCTGGGTCAGCCGTTGGGCCGGTAAGGCCGCAGGAGGGACGACACAAGTCGCTGGGCTGCCGCGACGGCATGGTGGTATTGGCTCCCTCCATGCCCAGGAGCGGGTCCAGGCCCTGTACTTGCGGGGCCAGCGCCGGGTGGGAAGCAGCAGCAGCGACAGCAGGCGCCTTGATGTCGGTGTCGTCCCGGAGCGCCCTGCGGCGGCTCCGGCCTCGAGGGGAGCTCGTAGGAACGGCCGCCGTGGCCGTCTCGGGGGGAGCTGGCAGCCGCCGGGCAGAGGGCCCCCAGCACAGGATCCCGCGGGGCTTCGCCCGGCTGCCAGGTCGACAACCGTACCCGCGCGGCAGGTTGGAGAAGGCTCAGTGTGCGGGCTCGGTACCGTGAGGTCGGCTGAGT
>CBFHCJ010000339.1:0-7342 GCA_965654005.1 uncultured Streptomyces sp.
GGCGACATCATCAACGGCGCGCAGACCGCGAGCCTGACCTCCGGCACGAACTGGGTCACGTACACGATCGGCGGCAACGACGCCGGCTTCGGAGACGTGATGTTCGAGTGCGCCCAGCCCGGGTGGGCGTCGGCCGAGGGGCCGGACGCAGAATCCGTGGCGCCCGAGGGCGGGGCAGCGGAGGCGGCCGACCCGGTAGAGGAGGCCGGCGCGGAGGCGGCCGACCCGGTAGAGGAGGCCGGTGCGGAAGCGGCCGACCCGGCCGGGGACGTCGTCAAGGACGCCTCACCCGAACCGCCATCGGCAGCTTCGCCGGAGCCGGCCATGGCCCCGACCGGCCGACTCGCCGAGCCGTTGCCCTCGGCACCTGCCGACACAGGGCCGGACAGGGTGCCGGACGCCCCGGCTTCTCCGGATGTCCTGGTCGCCCCGGTCGCGGCCCGGGCCCCCGCCCGGTCCGTCCAGCTCAGTACGGCCCCGCAGGCGTCGCAGAACGACTGACCCGGTTCCGCGCGGGTGCCGCATTCGGCGCAGTTCTGGGTGGTCGTCATGTCTCCGGGGTCCTTTCGGCGGGTTCGCCGGCGGTCACCTGGACCGTGTACGGCATGTGGGCGGGGCGGGCGGCGGCCACCAGGGTGTCCAGGCGGTGATGGTCCGCGGGGGTCGGGTCGGGCAGCCGCAGGTGTACGTGCAGACGGGGGCGTGGTTCGCCGGGGACGGGGCCGAGCGGGCGGGCGCTCCAGGCGGCGGCCCCGCTCTCGCTGATCTCCGGTTCCACGCCGAACGCCAGCCGGACGGCTTCGGCCAGCCCGCGGCGGGTGCCGCGGATGCGGTGCAGGTACGCGGCGGCGGCCACGGCGGCACGCAGCAGCGGCTCCGGTTCGGTGCCGTCGGCCTCGGCGCCGACCCAACCGCCCAGCCACTCGGTGAAGTCGAGCGGTGCGAGGGACGGTCTGAAGTAGGTGTCGAGGCAGTCGAGCACACTGTGGATCGGTGCGACCACCTCGTCGAGCCCGGCGACGAAGCGCTGTGCGAGGTCGTCGTCGGCGAACACGGCGGGCAGCATCACGCCGATCGGCGCGGAGGAACCCAGGCCGTCGATGGATCCCCTCATACGCGGTACCCCGCACGGCAGTTGACGCAGTTGACGTCCATCAGGAGCCGTCTCCGATCACCCGTACGCGGTGGTCGAACGAGAACACCAGGGACGGCGGGGACAGGTCGATGCGGTCCGTCGCCTCGCCGCGTTTGCCGGTCAGCGGGTCGGCGGGGTGCAGGACCACCTCGTCGACCAGCTCCACCCCCGGTACGCGCTGCAGCACCGCGAACACCTCGCCGGACTGGACGGGACGGCCGAACGGCCACCCGGTGCCGTCCGCGCCGCCGGTGAGGGGGTCGAGGTGCCGGTACAGGGCGTCGTGGGCCTGGCGGCGTACCCGGTCGGTGTCGACGCCGCGGAAGGCGTGCACGGTGGCCACGACCGTGACGCCTTGGTAGTACGGCGGCCCCACCGCCAGTCTGGTGCCGATCAGGCGGCGTTCGTCGAGGTGCCGGGTGATGCGGTCCAACAGAGCGTCGCCGGGAACCAGTTGCTCGAAGCGGAGTCGGCCACCGGGATCGGGGACCGCCTGCGGTACGACCAACACCCGTACCGCGTAAGACCCGTGCTCGCCCTCGTCGCCCTCCAGGCAGGTGATGCGGGCGGTCTCGGGGGCGGCGCGGCGGGCCAGTTCCTCGTAGTCGCGCAGGGTGACGGCCCGCTCCTGGGCGCGCAGGGTGATCGGCGCCCGGACCTTCGCCTCCTCCACCGTCTCCCCGTCCACACCGCCGCGCGCGGCCTCGCGGTTGACGACCTCGGAGACGTACGGGATGGAGGTGCGCAGGATCTGTACGGCGCGGCGGGCCACGTTGCCCGCGCGACCGCCGCCGGTGCGGTAGCGGCGGGCGCGGACGGGCGAGCCCTTGGGGGCGACCATCCCGTACTGGCGCAGGGAGCCGTCGGGTTCGCGCACGGCCGGTCCGAAGGCGATCTCGCCGGTCGTGGCGTCGAGGGTGATGTGGCGGTCGTACGGTCCCGAGGCCGCGAAGTGCGGGACGACCTGCCAGTCGGTCCAGCCGTCGTGCTCGGCGGTCTGCAGCAGCACCGGCGGGTTGTCGCCGACGATTGGAGCGTGCGCCAACCGCAGCCGCTGCCCCGGCAGTCCGGTGGACTCGCCCAGCGCCTCGTCGTACACCGTCTCGGCGTGCACCGCGGCGGTGGTGCCGCCGATGGTGAAGGCCTCGGCGGACCGGATGGTCGGTGAGGTGGTGTAGAAGGGCTGGCCCGGGAGGGGTTCGGTGACCCGGCAACGGAGCCAGCCGGCCTCGTGGCCGGCGTTGCGGGACAGCACGTGCCCGCCGGGGATGTGCAGCACGACCTCGCCGGGGCGGTTGAGGCCGCCCGTGCCGTCCCGGTCGACCTCGCAGGGCTGCCAGCCGTCCGCGGTCCACGCCTCCCACACCAACGGCGGCTGCCGCGGGTCCACGCCGACGCCGTCCACCCGGCTGTCCAGGTCCAGGGCCACCGCGCAGTGCGGTACGGCGTTGGTCAGGCCGAGCAGCATGCAGTCGCCGGGGTCGGGCGCCTCGGCGAAGCACATCAGGTCCTTGCCCTCCTCGGCGAGGTCGGGCGTCCGGTCGACCACCGGCTCGCCCCGGTGCTGCACCAGCAGACGACGCAACTCGCAGGGTACGACGGTCAGTTCGCGCTCGGTGGCGAAGACGACCGCCTCCTCGCTCTCCGTGCGCAGGGTGGCGACCTCGGTGCCGACCGGAACCGGCACGGGCTCCTCCTGCGGTGCCGAGAGCCAGAACGTCACGTCCGTGCGGGCGGCGGACGGCGGGAACAAGGTGATCCCGACGAGGTCCAGGAACGCCAGGTGGTTCTTCTCCGGCACGCGGTTGAGCCGGTAGACGATCTGGTCGGCCATGTGGGCGACCGTCTCGACGAGGGTGACGCCGGGGTCGGAGACGTTGTGGTCGGTCCATTCCGGGGCGCGCTGCTGGATGTAGCGCTTGGCGTCGTCGACGAACTGCTGGAAGCGGCGGTCGTCGAGGTTCGGGGAGGGCAAAGCCATCAGCGGTCGCTTTCAGTGGCCGTACCAGCCGCACCGGGGCTGTCCGGCTCGTCGTGGGACGGAATGACGTAGAACGGGAAGACGAGGCTGCGCGGGTTGTTGGTGCCGCGGATCGAGTAGCGGACGTCGATATAGAGGACGCTCTGGTCGGAGCCCGCGGTGACCTCGACGTCGTCGACCTCGATGCGCGGCTCCCAGCGGTCCAGGCTGACGTACACCTCGTGCTGGATGCGGCCCGCGGTCTGCTCGTTGACCGGCGCGAACACCAGGTCGTGGATCGCGCAGCCGAAGTCCGGCCGCATCGGCCGCTCGCCCGGCGCGGTCGACAGGACCAGCCGGATCGCCTCCTCGATCTCCCGCTCCCCGCTGACCAGGGCGATTCCGCCGGTCGGCCCGATGCGCAACGGGAACGACCAGCCGGATCCGACGAACTGCTCGGCCATCAGCCCCGCACCTGCCTTCCCTCAAGGACCCGTCGCCCGCTCATGCCGGCACCACCATCACGGCCAGTCCGTTGGAGGTCAGCACGCCCATGATCGGCACGGTGACGGCCCGGATGCCCACGTCGGCGACGGCGCTGATCTGCACGCTGGCGAGCGCGCTGAGCGTCGCTTCGCCCATCGCCGCCATGTTCAGCGCGCCCATCGCGTCCAACGTCAGCGCTCCCGCCGCCTTGACGTTGACCAGGCCGTTTCCCCGGATGTCCAGGGTGCCGCCGCTCTTGATGGTCAGGTTGCGTCGGGCGCTCAGCGTCAGATCGGTGCCCGCCTCCACACTCACCGACCGGCTGCCCTTGATGCTGACCGTGCCCTTGCTGTCCACGACGATCTCGGTGTTCGTCCGGTCCAGGTTGATGGTCAGCTGTTTGTCGCCGGAGACCAGCCGGACGCCCTGCTTGCGGCCGCCGGTCTTCTGACTGAGCAGGTCCATACGGTTGCCGTCCCGGTCCGAGACGGTGTGCCGGCTCGCCTTCTTGCGCACGGTGTCGTGCAGCGGCACATCACTGACGACGGTCGGTTTGTCCCTGCCGTTGTAGAGCCCGCCGATCACGAACGGATGGTCGAGGGCACCCCGGTCGAACGCGACCAGCACCTCGTCGTTGACGTCCATCGGGAACACCCCGCCACCGCCGAGCCCGCCCATCTGCACGGTCCGCGTCCAGTCGCTGACGTAGGTGTCGTCCAGCCAGGGGAACTGCAACCGGACCCGTCCCTGCTTGAGCGGGTCGTTCACGTCGGTGACGAGCGCGTTGGCCACGCTGGGCAGCCGGGGCGCGGTGTCCGCACCGCCGGAGGCGAGCCCGTACAGCGAACGCCACTGCCGTCCACTGACCGTCACCCACGACTCGTAGTGCTTGCCGTCGCCGAAGACGTGACGTACGGAGGTGACGGTGTACTTGCCCTCGAAGGGCTGCCCGACGTCCGCGAGCGCGACCGGCACGCCGGGCCGCAGCTTCGGATTCCCGCGCGCGATGACCTCCAGCTCGGCGAACGAGGAGGTGACGTCGTCGGCCAGGGCGTCGGCGGCGGACTTCACCTCGTTCTGCTTGTCGTACGGCGTGCCCGTCTCGACCAGCTTGGCCGTCTTGAACTTGCCGGCCGCCGCGCCCGGGGTGGTGCCGATGCCGATGCCCGGGTTGGCGGTCGCGGGCGAGGTGGCCGTGAGCTTCTTCTTCGTGGTGACGTCCCAGCCCCGGGACTCGACCTTGCCTACCTGGTCGGCGGCGGTGACGGCGGCCCGCAGCCGCAGGATGTCGTGCCCGGCCTGGAGGACGAACGGGCTCTTGTCACCGTCCGTGCTCGGCGAGGGCGCGCCGGAAGCCGACTTCGGCTTCACGAACTGGAACTTCCCCTTCGCGTCGACGGACATGACCATCTCGTTCTCGTCGGCCAGTCGCGCGAGGAAGTCCCAGTCGGTGACATTGGACTGGCTGATGAACTCGTAGACCGTCCTCGTCGACTCGATCCGCCCGATCGGCACCCCGTCCTGGGCGGCCAGCTTGCGGGCGATGTCGGACGCGCTCTGGTTCCGGTAGGCGGCCACCCGGCGCTGGCGCAGCAGGCGGTGCCCGACGTCGTAGCCGCGGATGACGGTGAAGGTGCCGGTGCCGTCGTAGTCGGCCTCCAGGCCGGTGACCTCGCCCGTCAGCAGCGGATCGGCGGCCCCCTGCCCGTCGGCCACCGGTGCGAGGACCACCTGGGTGCCGAAGGTGACGCCCAGCTTGCCGAGCATCAGCCGGTACGGGTCGCGGAAGGTGAGCCGGAACGAGGCCGGCACGCCGACGCCCTGGTCTACCCAGCTGTCGACGAGGGCCCGGGCGTACTCGGACGGCAGCTTGGCGCCCCCGATCTTCACATCGATGACATTGGAGAACGCGGCCCGCACCATCAGGCACGCACCTCCTCGGCGGCGGGCAGTACGAGTTCGACGCCGGTCGGCAGATGCACCGGGTCGTCGATGTCGTTGGCCTCGGCGATCGAACGCCAGGCGGCCGCGTCGCCGTACTCCCGCCAGGCCAGCGACTGCAGCGAGTCGCCCGCCACGACCCGGTGCACGCGCTGCGCGGTGAGCGCGCCCGAGGTCGGGTTCTGCCCCTTGGTCTTGCTCGGGATCTCGTGCAGTTGCAGGCGACAGGTGGCGCGGATGGGAACGCCGGTGGTCCCGAAGAGCGTGTAGTTGGCCTCCACGGAGCTGACGTACGCCGTGAAGCGGGCCGTCGAGAACGACCCCCACTGGAAGACGACCCACGGCGGCGACGGCTGCTTGGCGGCGATGCTCTTGGTCGTCACCTCGCAGCAGTCGAGCAGCGACTCCACCTTCTTCAGCACCGTGTTGCTGGTCGGCTCGTCCGAGGAGTCCAGGAAGATCTCCACGCTCATCTCACGGGGCTCCGCCCCCATGAACTCCGGCAGTGAACCGTCCCGTTCGATCTGCGCAGGGGTGGCCTTCCACTGGGCGCGACGGGTCAGCGACAGCTGTGCCGGATTGAAGTCGAAGCCGAACGTCTTGATGATCCCGCCCGGGGTGGTGCTGCCGCCGACGGGCGGCTCGTGGATCGTGAGCGTGGCGCGTACGAGGCTCTTGCCCGCGCCCTTGCTGCTTCCGTTCGCCATGTCTTCCGGCCCCCTTCAGTCCGTGAACCCGTGGTGGGCGATCTCCAGTACCTCGGTCGCGACGGCCGGGTTGGCCGGGTCGAGGGTGGGCCCCGTCCAGCTCACGGGCAGCACGTCGATCAGCCCCCAGCGCGCCACCTCCGAGCCGTCCGCGCGCAGCGCCGCGATCTGCGCGGTGGGCCGCTTGATCCCGGTCTGCACGGACGAGATCCACTTGGCGACCTTCGCGGTGTCCGGGGTGAGCGGGCGGGTCAGCCGGATGGTGGAGAACGTGACGCGTGTCGGCAGCTGCCAGACGAAGCCGTTGTTGCCGCCCTCCTGTCGGTGCTCGACCTCCACCTGGGACGACAGCCCTTCGCATCCGTTGAAGTAGCCGAGGCTCTCGCCGTCGATGCTGAGGGTGAACCAGATGGTGGAGCCCGGGTCCTGGCGGGACATCGCGGATGGGCCTTTCTGTCGTTCCTGGTCGGTGGCCGGTCAGTCTCGGTGGCTGGTCAGTCTCGATGGCCGGTCAGTGTCGGTGGCCGGTCAGTGTCGGGGGTCGCGGAGCTTGCCGATCCGCTCACGGTCCAGCCGCAGGTCCGTGCGGATCAGCCGGGTGATGCGGCCGATGATCCGGTGCACCAGTTCGTCGAGTTGGAAGTCGGTGAGTTCACGCGGGTCGAACGCGCCGGCGGGGATCTCCGTGTACTCGGGCGGGGGCGGAGCGGAATAGGCGGGCGGGGGAGGTTGGTTCGGGGGCGGCGAATACGGGGGCGGGGCGCTGGAGGGGGGCCGGTAGGGCGGTGGAGGGTCGGCGCGGTGGGTGGCCGTCGACGCGTGCGACGCGCTGGGCAGGGTGGTCAGGGTGGTCAGGGTGGTGGCGACCGTGGCTGCGGCAGCGGCTGCGAGGGCACCTGTGGCCGAGGGGCTGGTGGGGGAGTCGGGGGACTTGGGGGCCTTGACGGACTTGGCGGAGGTTTTGGACTTTCTTCCGAAGCGCTGGACGACCGGCAGCTCAGTGGCGGGGCCGGTGGCCGGAGTGGCGGGCATGCCTGGGCTCGGGTTCCCGGGTGTCGCCGGGCCGGGGAGTGCGGGCGCGGTGAGAGGGGCTACCGGGAGGGGGGCCACGGG
>CBFHCJ010000340.1:0-7340 GCA_965654005.1 uncultured Streptomyces sp.
CGTCGTCGTCCTACAAGGCGGCGCGTGGCGGGCGCCGTACGATCGTCGGCACATCACCCCGTTCGCGGACTTCCTGGCCCGCCGGGGCTTCGCCGTGGCCAACGTCGAGTACCGCAGGGGCCCGCTCATCCCGTCCCAGGCCGATGGGCCCGGGAGCCAGGGGACGGGCGGGGGTGGCGGTACGGGGCCGTTGGCAGGCCGGTGGCCGGACACGTTCGACGACGTCGCGGCCGCGTTCGACGCGCTTCCCGCGCTGGTGCGCGAGGCGCTGCCGCAGGCCGATGCGCGCCGCACGGTGATCACCGGCCACTCGGCGGGCGGCCACCTCGCGCTGTGGGCGGCGGCTCGTCATGTCCTCCCGCCGGACGCCCCGTGGCGCACGGAGTACCCGGCCCTGCTGCGCGGCGTCGTGGCGCTCGCCCCGATCGCGGACTTCCACGTCGCCGAGAAACTGGAGGTGTGCGGCAACGCGGCGGTCCAACTCCTCGGCGGAAAGGACTCGTTCGACGAACGGCGGCCGTACGCCGACCCGGCCCTCCTGTTGCCCACCGGCATCGCCACGACCCTCGTCCAGGGCCGTACGGACATCGTGGTCCCGCACGAGGTCGCCGACGCGTACGCGGAGGAGGCGGCGAAGGCGGGTGAGGTCGTCGGCCTCACGCTCCTCGAGGACGTCGGTCACTTTCCGCTGATCGACCCGGCGGCGGACGCGTGCGCGGTGGTCGCGGAGGAGATCGCACAGTTGGCGTGGTAGGACCTGGTCCTCTGGGGGGCCCGTTCATACCCGTAATACCTGAGAGCTACCTCTGATGTGAGTTCCCTGGCGTGATGCCGACGACGAGTCACGCTCCGTAACTTCCTTTCGTGACGGCCCGATTGAGGGACCGACGGGAGGGAAGTGCGACATGGGGGTGCGGGGGAGGCGACCGACTGCGGTCGCGTACGCCGAGGCCGGGGTCGAGGCCGTGGCCGGGGTCGAGGCCGTGGGCGGGGTCGAGGCCGAGGCCGGGGCCGAGTTCGAGGCCGAGGACGCTCGCGGGGGCGCGAGAAGCGATCAGACCGAGGACACCGGGCGCGGCCGTCGCCGTCGCCTCGGCGGCCCACGCCTCGGCAGGCTCTGTCGGACCTTGGTCGCCGTGCTGGTCGCGGGGGCCGTGGTCGTTCCGCTCTCCGCCGCAGCGCGCCCCCGGATTCCGGCCCCGCCCCCGGCGGCGCTCGCGCCGCTCTCGGCGGCCACGCTCACCCGGACGTACGCGGCGAACCGCGCCAACGCAGCCGAGGCGTCCCGGATGGCCGCGGCCCACGGCGACCACGGCCGCGCCGTGTCGGACCGCGCCATGGCCTCCCCGGCCCGCGACTTCCTGGCCTTCGACGGGCGGGGCAGCGGCCGTGCGACGGAGGTCTTCGGCGACCTGACCACGGCGGAACACATCGCGGTCCTCGTCCCGGGTTCCGACACGACGCTGGACACGTACAACCGCTTCCGCGCGGGCGCAGTCGCCCTTCGCCGGAGGACGGGCCCACGCACCGCGGTCATCGCCTGGCTCGGCTACGACACGCCCCGCATGCTCAGCACCGGCGCGCTCACGGCGACCCGGGCCGAGGAAGCCGCCCCGCTGCTGGAGCGGTTCATACGCGAACTGCGGGGCGCGGTGGGACCGTCGCCCGGCGTCTCCCTCCTCTGTCACTCCTACGGCACGGTGGTGTGCGCCCGCGCGGCCGCCGCCACGGCCGTTCAGGACGTAGTGCTGATCGGCAGTACCGGTACGGGCGCCGACGCCGCCGCCGCCCTGCACACGCACGCCCGCGTCTGGGCGGCCCGCGGCGCCGGCGACTGGGTCGGGGACGTGCCCCACATCAGCGCGGACCTGTTCGGCACGACGGTCGGCTTCGGCACGGACCCCGTGTCCCCGGCCTTCGGCGCCCGTGTCTTCGCCGCGGGCGACGGCGGCCACAGCGACTACTTCAGGCCGGGCTCGGCCTCCCTGACCAACCTGGCCCGGATCGTCCTCGGCGAGACGACGGAGGTGACCCATGCGTGACGGGGCCCCGCGTTCTCTGAACGCGATACGTACTTTGAACGCGATACGCACCGCGGCCCACCGCGTGGAGACGGCCACCCCGGCGGAGCGGGACCGCGCGATCGACGCCCTGCGGGCCTTCGCGATCCTCGGCGTCGTCCTCGGCCACTGGCTGGTGACCGCCCTGGTCGCGGACGACGGCGCCCTGCGCACCGCGAGCCCGCTGCACTTCATGCCCTGGCTGGCCCCGATCTCCTGGGCGTTCCAGACGCTCGCCGTGTTCTTCCTGGTGGGCGGTCATGTGGCGACGAAGGGGTATGCCTCGGCACGCGCGCGGGGCGTCTCGTACGAGCAGTGGCTGCGCGGCCGCCTGACCCGACTGTTCAAGCCCGTAGCTGCGGTCGCGGTCCTGTGGACGGCGGCGGCGTGCGGCCTGCTCGTGACCGGCGTGGACTTCGGCACGGTCCAGACCCTGGTCAAGCTCGCCCTGTCGCCCCTGTGGTTCCTGCTGGTCTTCGTGGCCCTCACGGCGGCGACCCCGCTGCTGGCGCGTCTCAACCCGCTGTGGCCGCTGGCGGTCGTTCTCCATGTGGACCTTATTCGCTTCGGACTCGGCGGCCTGTCCTGGCTCGGCTGGGTGAACCTGGCGGCGGGCTGGCTCGTTCCGTACACGCTGGGCGCGGCATGGACGCGCGGCGAACTCGACAGCCGCCGCGCGGGCTGGGTGCTGGTGGCGGGCGGCGCGGCGGCGACGGCCGGGCTGGTGGCGTGGGCGGGTTACCCGGCGTCGATGGTCGGCGTCCCGGGCGCCGCCGTCTCCAACCTCGACCCGCCGACTCTGGCCGCCGTCACCTTCGGCCTGGCCCAGTGCGGACTGGCCCTGCTGCTGCGTGACCGACTGCGCCGCGCGATGCGTCGTCCCCTGGCCTGGGCGGCGGTGGCGTTGGTGAACCTCTCCGCGATGACGATCTTCCTCTGGCACCAGACGGCCCTGATGGCGACCACCGCGACGGCTCTGCTCGTGGGCCGCCTGCCGGGCCTGCACACCGCTCCGGACGACCTGACCTGGGTGGCGGCCCGGCTGGCCTGGCTCCCGGTGTTCGCGCTGACCCTCACGATCTGCTGGACCGCCTTCCGTACGTACGAACAGGGACCACCGCGCCGGGCCGGGGGTCGCCGTTCCCGGGTGGTGGTTGTCCACAGATCCGGCCGCGCCCCGACGAAGACGACCAACCGTGCCTAGGGTTGATCACGTGGACGAGGCGCGGCACAAGGACCCGGGGAGCGGCGGCCCTCCTCCCACGCATGTCACGGTTCCCGTCGACGCCGGGCTTCCGGTAACGGGAGGTCACCCGGCGGTCGGCCCGCGGCACGAACCGCGTCCGGCGCGGTCCGCCGGCCCGGGTGTCCTCGGGGTCCTGCCCATTCTGCGGGGGCTGGCGCGCGCCCTGCGGGACGATCTGTGGACGTTCGCCGCCGCCCCGCTACCGCCGCTGTCCCGCCCGCGTCTGCTCCGCCGGGCGCCGCACGTCCTGGTCTGTGCGATGGCGCTCCCCCTGGCGTTCGGGGCCGAGCCGACCGACGCCTATGGAGTGACCCGTGGGCTCGGTGCGGCGATCGGCTTCGCGCAGGGCGGGGCCGTCGCGCTCGCCCTGTGGCGTCCCCTGTCCGCCTGGTGGCTGTCGCTGGCGGCGATGGTCATGGCCGCCCAGGTCGACCGGGTCGCCCCGGACGGCGTCCTGCACCCGTCCCCGTACTCGCCACCGTGGCCCTGGACCGGGGCCGGTATCACGGCGTGCGCCGTCGTGCTGTTCCTGCTCGCCCTGCGGGTTCCCACCCGGGTCAGTGCCGAGGTCCTGGCGCTGACCGCCCTGACGACGTACCTGCTCGAAGGCGTCGAAGGCGCGGCCTCGTACTCTGCGACCGGACTGTCGGCACTGGTCGTCTTCACCGTCGTCCTGCTCGTCGGCACGGCACTGCGCGGCCGCCACGAGGCCCGCACACAAGTCGTCGAACTGACCACCGTCACCACCGAGGAACGCGCCCGCCGCACCCTCCTGGAGGAGCGCAACCGCATCGCCCGCGAGCTGCACGACGTGATCGCGCACCACATGTCGGTGATCTCCATCCAGGCCCAGGTCGCCCCGCACCTCGTGGAGAACCCCTCCGACGAACTGAAGGAGAACCTGGACGGCATCCGCAAGAACGCGTTGGAGGCCCTGACCGAACTGCGCCGCGTCCTGGGCGTCCTGCGCTCGGAGAACCCCGAGGACCCGTACGGCACCGGTGCGGCTCCCGACTCCCCGCAGCCCACCCTGGACCGGCTCGACGCCCTGGTGGAGAACACCCGCGCGGCCGGTCTGGAGGTCATGACCGAGATCGACGGTGAGGTGCGCCCCCTGTCGCCCGGCGTGGAGCTGTCCGCCTACCGGATCATCCAGGAGGCACTCAGCAACGCGCTGCGGCACGCCCCCGGCTCCACCGTCCGCGTCGAACTCGCCTATTTTCCAAGGGGCCTGCAGGTGCGGGTCATCAACTCCCGCCCCACGCGGCACGCCCCGCCGTCCCCGGGCGCGGGCCACGGCCTGCTGGGCATGCGGGAGCGCGCCGTGATGCTCGGTGGCACCCTCTTCGCGACCCAGACGTCGTGCGGCGGTTTCGCCGTGGCGTGCTTCCTGCCCAGCCCCGAAGACCGGCTAGCCGACGACGACAACGCCGACCCCACCCGCCTGACAGGAGAAGAGGACCGATGACGAGCAGTGCCATCCGCGTACTGATCGCCGACGACCAGATGATGGTCCGCCAGGGCTTCACGGTGCTGCTCAACGCCCAGCCCGACATCGAGGTCGTCGGCCAGGCCGTCGACGGGAAGGACGCGATCGCCAAGGTCGCCGAACTCACCCCGGACGTCGTCCTGATGGACATCCGCATGCCCGAACTGGGCGGCATCGAGGCCACCCGCCGTATCACCGAGGACACCCAGCACCCCAAGGTCCTGGTGCTCACCACCTTCGACCTCGACGAGTACGTGTACGACGCCCTGCGCGCCGGCGCCTCGGGCTTCCTGTTGAAGGACGCGTCCGCCGAGCAGCTCGCCGAAGCGGTACGGGTGGTGGCCGCGGGTGACGCGCTCCTCGCGCCCGGGATCACCCGGCGTCTGATCGCCGAGTTCTCCCGTCTCCACAGCTCACCGCGGGCCCCGCTCAAGGAACGCGTCGGCGACCTCACCGAGCGGGAGACGGAGGTCCTCGCCCTCATCGCCCAGGGCCTGTCGAACGCGGAGATCGCCGAACGCCTCGTCGTGGCCGAGCAGACCGTGAAGACCCATGTGGGCCGCATCCTGGTGAAACTGGGCCTGCGCGACCGCACTCAGGCGGCGGTGTTCGCCTATGAGTCGGGGCTGGTCCGGCCGTCGGGGTACTGAACCGACGCCGTAGTACTTGAGACGGATGGCCAAGGACCCCTCTCAGTGGTGACGACCGCGACCCCCTCCTCGGCCTACCTTTTCAACGTGACCGAGACGACCCAGACGCAGACGACGCCACCGGGAGGCGGGACCAAGCCGCACCGCCCGGAGTACCGCTTGGCCGCGGACGCCCTGCGCGGGCTGCGGCAGGACCTGTTCCACGACGCCTTCGCCTGCCGTCCGCTGCCGCGCAGGCGCACCGACGGCCCGCTCGCGCGCAGGCTTCCCGAGGGCCTGCGGGAGTACGCCGGTTGGGCCCCGCACGGCGCGGTGGTGGCCGCCGGGTGGCTGGTAGCTGGGCCTCAGGGACCGGACACAGGCGGCGGTGTTCGCGTACGAGGCGAGGCTGGTTGCACCGGGCTGAGCCCCCGCGGACCCTGGCGGGTGAGATATCTCTGGTCGGGGAGGGGGAGGCCGAGCTAGCGTCCGGGCATGGTAGCCCGATCCGACCTCGCGTTCGATCCCTGGGACCCGGCGTTCGTCGCAGACCCGTACCCCGCCTATGCCGAGCTGCGCGCGCGGGGCCGCGTGCACTACTACGAGCCCACCGACCAGTGGCTGGTCGCGCACCACGCGGATGTGTCGGCGTTGCTGCGGGAAAGGCGTCTGGGCCGGACGTATCAGCACCGGTTCACGCACGAGGACTTCGGCCGGACGGCGCCCCGGCCCGAGCACGAGCCGTTCCACACGCTCAACGACCACGGCATGCTCGACCTTGAGCCGCCGGACCACACCCGCATCCGGCGGCTGGTGTCGAAGGCGTTCACGCCGCGGACGGTGGAGCAGCTGAGGCCGTATGTGCACGGGCTGGCCGGCGACCTGGTGTCCCGCCTGGTGGAGGCCGGAGGGGGCGACCTGCTCACGGATGTCGCCGAGCCGCTGCCGGTCGCGGTGATCGCCGAGATGCTGGGTATCCCGGAGGCGGACCGCGCACAGCTTCGGCCCTGGTCGGCGGACATCTGCGGGATGTACGAGCTGAATCCTTCGGAGGAGACGGCACGGAAGGCGGTGCGGGCGTCGGTCGAGTTCTCGGACTATCTCCGGGAGCTGATCGCGGCGCGCCGCGAGGAGCCGGGAGAGGACCTGATCTCGGGCCTGATCGCGGCGTACGACGAGGGCGAGCGGCTCACCGAGCAGGAGATGATCTCCACCTGCGTACTGCTCCTCAACGCGGGTCATGAGGCGACGGTGAACGCGGCATCCACTACTGCATCGGGGCACCCTTGGCCCGCATCGAGCTGGCGGCGTCCATGACGGCGTTGCTGGAGAAGGCCCCGACGCTGCGACTGGCGGCGGAGCCCGAGCGGAAGCCGAACTTCGTGATCCGGGGGCTGGAGGGGCTGAGCGTGGAGGTCGGGTGACGACTCCGACTGAAGGACCACGCCGACCGGCGCCGACACCCGGCGGGACGCCGCGCGTAGCCGATGCCCCCGCCGCGACCAGCGCCACCAGTCACGGCGTCGCTTTCAGTACGACCGAGCCGGACTCCAGACCCGGTGCGATGCCCATGGCGGACACCAGCAGCGCGACCACCGAGAGCATCGCGATTCCGCCGATGAGCGGGGGGCGCGGCTCTTGAGCCAGTGGCGGCTCGCCGGGCGGTGAACGCTCGGCCCTGACTCACCCGGGCACCGGCACCGGCACCGTAAGCCCCCAAGCCCCCTCCCACACCGTCCACGTCCGCCTCCGCACCGGCCCCGCCACCACCGCATCCGCCCGGTACCGGAAATCCGCCCCGGACACGGTCACGGCACGCCCGCGCGCCTCCAGCGGCGACGCCTCCGCCCCCACCGACACCGGCCGCACCCGCACGACCGCCGTCCCGGAGGAGTCCGGCGTCACCGACACTGCCT
>CBFHCJ010000341.1:0-7337 GCA_965654005.1 uncultured Streptomyces sp.
GGGCCACGCGTCCTAGAAAAGCAGTCGGGTGGAGATATGCATCGCGGTGGCGGACCGGGCGAGGGGACCGATGACCTCGGTCCTCGGCCTGCCCGGCGGGGAAGGCACCGGCGCGAGGCGGAGGAGACGACGGAGACACGTCCGACACAAGGGCCCTACGAAGCGCATGAACCACATGGCTCGCGCGGCACGCAGGCCTCACAAAGTCAGCAGGCACAAAGTTCGCAGGGTACGCAGGGTTCACAGGGCGGACAGGGTTCACAGGGCGGGCAGGGCTCCGGGCAGCATGCTCCCGGCCCATCAGGCCCCCTGGTTTCGGGCCCACAGGCTGTGGGCCCACAGGTTTCGGGCCCACAGGTTTCGGGCCCACAGGTTTCGGGCCCACAGGTTTCGGGCCCACAGGTTTCGCAGAGTGAGCCTGAGCGGATCGATCGTGCGGCGCGTACGGACCGAAGGGACCGACTGGACCGGAGGGGCCGTATGGACCGTATGGACCGTAGTGACCGCGGGATCGACCGACTCGGGGCAGGGAGCAGGAATGGTGGTCGGGTGGGGGTGACGTACAAATACTTCGGCGCGCCCGACGGCGCCACGGCAGCCCGCGTCCCGATCTCGATGCGCCCCGAGGAGCTCGGCGGCGACGAACTCGGCATGGGCGGCATGTTCACCAAGATCAAGCCGGAGACGATGGCGGCGATGGTCCTCACGGGCATCGAGGGCGTACCGCTGCACAAGGTCCCCCCGCTGGAACTGGTGGTCCTGCACCCCGACTACGCGGTCGTCAAACTCCCCACGACGGCCGTCGACCCCCTGCGCGGCATCGGCGAGGAGCAGGTGGGCGCGGCGGCGTTCATCTGGTCCACGGTGCCGGACCGGGGCGGGCCGCAGGACGCCTTCAATGTCTACCGGTTGCTGCACGAGTGGCAGGACTTCTCGCACCGGTTGCATGAGGCGGGGCATCAGCCGTATTGCCTGGTGTGGCCGTGATCCTGGGGTTCCGTGGTGTGTGCGCGGGGTTCTCGGACCTCGCCCTCGTCATGTGCCGGGAGGGGCCGTCAGACGGGCAGGGCACCCCACTCAGCTCGTGATCCGCGGCAGCACCGCGCCGCCTCGCGTCTGAACGGCACGGCGGCATCACGACCGAGCCATCCCTCCGAACCTGCAGCGCGGACGGCACGTCTGCGGCAGGTCGGCCCAACGGTTCCACTTGTTCGGATGTCCACACCTCCACATAGTCATCACTTATACGTAACAGTGTCGATCCGGTCACTGTTCGTAACGTACATCGCGCGATAAGTGTTCCGGTATGGAAATGATCGAAACCGCACCGACCAGCAGTCCCACGCTAGGGTCACTGCCCGTGGAGCCACTGCTCACGCCGGACTTCGACGCACATCCGAGCGCCGTGTACGAGCGACTGCGCCACACCTACGGCCCCGTGGCGCCCGTGGGCCTGATGGGCGTACCGGTGTGGCTGGTTCTCGGCTACCACGAGGTCCTGGGTGTGCTGCGCGACGAGAACCTCTGGCGCAGGGACGTCCGGTACTGGCGGGCGCGGGCACAGGGCTGGCTGCCGGCCGACTGGCCGCTGCTCGCGGGCTACGAGGTGCGGCAGACCATGTTCATGGACGGCGAGGAGCACCGTCTGGCCCGGCAGACCCACCAAACAGCCCTGCAACCCTTTCAGAGCGGGCAGAGCCCGCAGGGGTGGGAGCTGCGCGCGGCCGTCGTCCGGTACACGGACGAACTCGTCGCCATGCTGGCCGCCGAGTCGGGTCCCGTCGGCTTCGTCGATCTGTGCGCGCGGTACACCAGACCGCTGCTGCTGATGGTGACGACCAAACTGTTCGGCTTCCCGGGCGAGCTCGGTGACGAGTTCGTCATGGACCTGTGGCGGATGCTCGACGGCGGGCCGGATGCCGGGCCCGCGACCGGGCGCGCCCTGGCGGCCATGACCCGGCTCGCCGCCCACCGCCGGGCACGCCCCGGCGACGACCTCACCTCCTCCATGCTCCTCACGGACCCCTCCCTCTCCGACGAACAGCTGGGCCGTGAGCTGTTCATGAACGCCGTCTACCTCAACGACATCACCAACAGCATGGTGCTCAACACGCTGCTGGAGGTGGTGCGCGGCCACGCCACCGTGCGCAGCACCCTGGACTCCGGGCAGCTCGGCGAAACACTCAACACGGCACTGCTGGTCAACCCGCCCGGCGCCAACATGTGTTTCCGCTTCGCCGCGCACGATGTGAAGCTGGGCAGGTTCTGGGTAAGGGCCGGTGACGCCGTCATGCCGTCGGCCGCGGCCGCCCACCAGGACCTGATGGCGATCGGCTCCTCCCACCTCGTCGACTCGCCGGTCAGTACCCGGGCCCATCTGGGCTGGGGAGCGGGGCCTCACCAGTGCCCCAGCGCCGCCCGCGAGCTGGGCAGCCTGATCGTGACGACGGCGGTGGGCCGGTTCCTCGAGCATGTCGACAGGGCCGAACTCACGCTGCCACCGGAGCAGTTGCCGTGGCGTTCCGGGCCGGTCGTACGCGGGCTGCGCCTACTCCCGATCCGCTACGAGCTGAACGCGAACAGCACGGCACGGCATCCCGCCCCGGCCTCCCCGGACGGGAGCGGCGATGCCCAGAGGGCGGAGGCCGCGACTGCGTCCCCGGGACAACCGAGAGGGCGATGGTCGTCGCTGCGGAGACTGATGTTCGGGGGGCGGTGACGGTCGCCGGGACAGACGGGAAACCCCCGCCGAACGTGCGCAGTGGCTGAGACACGAGACAGGGGCGCCCCGGTCCGGGACGCCCCTCTCATCACTGCGTCACTTCACGGTGACCATCACCGTGGGCGAATGCGTCTTCCCGTGGGTCACCCGGTACTTCTGCGCGCCCTTGCCGGCGGGCTTGATCGTCACCGAGTAGACGGTGCCCTTCTTGACCTTGATGGTCTTCACGGTGGTCCACGCCTTGCCGTTGAAGCGCTGCAGCACCAGGTCGGTGCCTATCCTCAGGCCCGAGGCGCGGACCGTGAACTTCACCGGTTCGCCGGCCTTCACCTCGGTCTTGCTGGCCTTGACGGTGGTTGTGGCCGCCGCGGCCGGCTTGGGCGCCCTCTTCGGCTTCGCGGCGAGCCTCTTCCCGGTCGGCGACGGGCTCATCGGCTTGGTGGGCGTGGAATCGGCCGGCATCTTGGGTGACCGGCCCGGCGTCGTCATCTTGGGCGACGGGCTCGGCGTCGTGGCGGCGGACGCGCCGACGGTCCCGACCGTCAGCAACGCGACCGAGACCGCGCCGGCGGCGAGCACACGGGTGGAGCGGGTGCGGAGTGAGGATTTCACGTTTGTCTCCTGTGCTACGACAGATCCCCCACGGACGGTCCCCCACTGCGCGCACCTCCGAGGCTTGCACGGAGCCGACCGGGCGGCGACCCGGTTGTCACCGGTTTGCAGCAAGGAGAAGACGGCGACCTGGTGACCGAACGTGATCGAAGCAGGTCAAGTGAGTGATCGGCCGTCGATTCTTACCTTTGCCCGCGCGTCGGCCTGCGCCCGCGCCTTCGCCGCACCCCGTCTTTCCCGCACCCCGTCTTTCCCGCACCTCGCCTTCCCCGCACCTCGTCTTCCCCGCACCTCGTCTTCCCCGCACCTCGTCTTCCCGAGTCGGCGCCGGGGGCGCCCGCAACCCGGAGCGCCTCCATCCGGTCCCGGTCCACAGGCCCCCGTGGCGCTCTCTGCCTACGCTGGTAAGGCCGTCTCCTCGATGGCCGGAAACGTTCGCCAAACCGTACGCCAGGAGAGCACGCCGATGGCCGCCACGGAGAACGCCCGGCCCAGCCGGTTGCGGGCGTGGATGCTGCAGGGGCTGTCCGACATGGGCAAGGGTGCCTACCAGGGCCCACACGCCGAGCCGGAACCCCCACACAAGGGCCAGCGCTGGTGGCGCGTGATGTGCCTGACCGGTGTCGACTACTTCTCCACCCTCGGCTACCAGCCCGGCATCGCCGCCCTCGCCGCCGGACTGCTCTCCCCCGTCGCCACCGTCGTCCTGGTGATCGTCACCCTGGCCGGCGCCCTGCCCGTCTACCGGCGCGTCGCCGAGGAGAGCCCGCACGGCCAAGGCTCCGTCGCCATGCTGGAGCGCCTGCTCTCCTTCTGGCAGGGCAAGCTCTTCGTCCTGACCCTGCTCGGCTTCGCCGCCACCGACTTCCTGATCACCATCACCCTGTCCGCCGCCGACGCCTCCACCCACCTCGTCGAGAACCCCCACCTCACCAGCGCCCTGCACGGCCACCAGATGCTGATCACCCTGCTCCTGGTCGCCCTGCTCGGCGCGGTCTTCCTCAAGGGCTTCCTGGAGGCCATCGGCGTGGCCGTCGCCCTGGTCGGGATCTATCTGGCACTGAACGCCGTGGTCGTGGTGGTGGGACTGTGGCACGTCCTGACGGCCGGGCACGTGGTCACCGACTGGACCGGCGCCCTGACCGCCGAACACGGGAACGTGTTCGTCATGGTCGGCGTTTCGTTGCTCGTCTTCCCGAAGCTGGCCCTCGGCCTGTCCGGGTTCGAGACCGGCGTGGCCGTCATGCCCCACGTGGAGGGCGACCCCGGCGACACCGAGGAGAGGCCCACGGGCCGCATCCGGGACACCAAGAAGCTGCTCACGGCCGCCGCGCTGATCATGAGCGTGTTCCTGATCGCCACCAGCTTCATCACGACGGTGCTGATCCCGGAGAAGGAGTTCAGGGACGGCGGCCAGGCCAACGGCCGTGCCCTCGCCTACCTCGCGCACCAATACCTCGGCAACGCCTTCGGCACCGTCTACGACGTCTCGACGATCGCGATCCTGTGGTTCGCCGGCGCCTCCGCCATGGCCGGGCTGCTCAACCTGATGCCCCGCTACCTGCCCCGCTACGGCATGGCCCCGCACTGGGCCCGCGCCGTACGTCCCATGGTCATCGTCTTCACCCTGGTCGCCTTCCTGGTCACCTGGATCTTCGACGCCAACGTCGACGCCCAGGGCGGCGCCTACGCCACCGGTGTGCTGGTGCTGATGTCGTCCGCCGCGATCGCGGTGACCATCGCCGCCCGCAGAGCGGGCCAGCGGAACTGGACGATCTCCTTCACTGTCGTCTCGACGGTCCTCCTCTACGTCACCGTCGCCAACGTCATCGAACGCCCGGACGGTGTGAAGATCGGCGCCTGTTTCATCGCCGGGATCATCCTCCTGTCGCTGATGTCCCGGCTGGCCCGCGCCTTCGAGCTCCGTGTGACCAGCGTGACCTTGGACGACATGGCGGAACGGTTCGTCCGGGACATCGCCAGCCGCCGCATCCGCTTCATCGCCAATGAGCCCGAGGAACGGGACTTCGGCGAGTACCGCGCCAAGATCGAGCAGATCCGGAACGACAACGACCTCCCTCCTCAGGAGGACTTCGTCTTCGTGGAGGTGACGGTCGGCGACCCCTCGGAGTTCGAGGCGAGCATGAACGTACGGGGCGAGGTGCTGCACGGCCGCTACCGCGTGCTCACCCTGGAGTCGTCCTCCATCCCCAACGCGCTCGCGGCCCTCCTGCTGCACGTCCGTGAGACCACCGGCTGCATCCCGCACATCTACTTCGAATGGACCGAGGGCAACCCGTTCGCCAACTTCCTGCGCTTCTTGCTCTTCGGCCAGGGCGAGGTCGCACCGGTGACGCGTGAGGTGCTGCGGGAGGCGGAGGCGGACCGCAGACGGCGGCCGCGCGTACACGTGGGCTGACGCGTACAGGCGGGCTGACACGTACAGGCGGGCCGACACGTACACGTGGGCTGACGCGTGGAGCCCAGCCCCCGCTCAGCCCCACCGCCTGGCACCGCGCTCACTCGCCCCCACCGCGGCTCCCCCACCCACCGTGAACCCGATGACCGCCCCGCCCCCCTCACGCCGGTAGGCGAACGACGCACCCGCGTGCGACGTGGCAACCTCCCGCACGATCGACAGCCCCAGCCCCGACCCGGGCAGGCTCCGCGCGTCCGCGGCACGGTAGAAGCGGTCGAAGACGCGCATGAGGTCGCTCTCCTCGATCCCGGGCCCCCGGTCGAGGACCTCGACGCGCACGATCCCCAGCGGTGGCCCGGTGTCCGGCTCGTCGGAGTCCTCCAGCTGGGGCGGGTGCTCCGGACCCGTGATGACGATCTCGATCGGCGCCTTGCCGTCACGATCGAACTTCGCCGCGTTCTCCACCAGGTTGGACACCGCTCGCTGCAACGCCCCCGCACGCCCGTCGACCGTCGTGTCCCCGCTGACGCGGACGACGATGTCGCGGCCCGTGCGGCGGCGCGCGATCACCGCCGCGTCCTCTGCGATGTCGAAGAGCGTCAGCCGCTGCACCGGTTCCGTGTCCGACTGGCCGGCCGCCAGGGCGACCAGTTCGTTCACGAGGTCGGTCAGTTCGCGGGACTCCTGGGCGAGGTCGGCCACCAGTTCCTCGCGGGTGGCGGGCGGCAGTTCGTCGATCCGGCGCAGCAGCGAGATGTTCGTGCGCAGGGACGTCAGCGGCGTACGGAGTTCATGGCCCGCGTCCTGTACCAGGCGCCGCTGGTCCTCCTCCGACTGGGCGAGCCGCCCCAGCATGCGGTCGAACGAGCGGCCCAGGCGGGCCACCTCGTCGTTCCCGGTGACGGGCACCTGGATGCCGAGCCGCCGGGTGCGCGCCACGTCCTCGGCGGCACCGGCCAGCCGCACCAGCCGTCGGGTGATCCGCCGCGCCAGCCACCAGCCGAACAGCCCGGCCGCTATCACCACCGCGCCCATCAGCAGAGCCGTACGCTGCTGCAGGCTGCGCAGCAGGTCCTCGGTGGAGCTGAGCTCCTGGGCGACCTGCACCGCGCCCTGGCCGCGGCCGAGTGCGACGGTGGCGATCCGGTAGACGTCGCCGCCGACGTCGACGCTCTTGTGGTCCACCAGCTTGGCCGGCGTGATCTTCTCGGCGATCTTGCGGTCGTCGGCACCGACCGGCAGGGGCGGGTTGGAGTGGTCGACGACCTCGCCGCCGGGCCCGAGCACCTGCACCACCGTGCGGGCGGGCCGGATGATGTCGTCGCGCGGGGTGTCGTGGTCCTTGTCGGAGATGGCGAAGTCGTCCGGCATCAGCTGCTTCTGGCTGACCTGACCCCGCAGATCGGCCACGACCTGCGCGAACACGGTCTGCTGGTCCACGCGCACCAACCGGGCGGCGGCGTCGTAGCTCAGAAACCCGACGAGGACGGTGACACCGGCCGCCACCGCCGCGAACGACACCGTGAAAGTGGTCCGCAGCGACGACACCTGCCGCAGCCGGGCCCGCAGCCGCAACCGGCGACG
>CBFHCJ010000342.1:0-7325 GCA_965654005.1 uncultured Streptomyces sp.
CCCGTTCACCGCCTCCAGGTACCGGCCACCCCGGACCCGTACGACGACGCGACGAGCGAGAACCACCGACAGGCGGTCCTGGAACTGCTGCCCCGCCGCAGCGAAGCGGTCGAGGCGGTACCGGCGAAGGCACTGGCCGCGGAAGCCTGAGCGCCCCCCACACCCGCGCCGCCGCCCCGCCCCCGGTGCCCCGTGCGGCCCTCCGCCGCCGCGGTGACACGCGGCCCTTGTGGCTACGCCACAGCCCCCATAGGGGCAGAGTCTCGACGGCGCTCCCGGGACAGCGAAACCCCTCGGCCCGGTGGCGGCGCGGCGACGGTGGCGGGGCAGCACAGCGCAGCCAACAAGCCTGTCAGGGCGGCCGTCGAGGGCCGTTTGTCAGGCGACGAACGTGCCCGGGGTCATGCGACGAACGTGCCGGGGGCCTCCGTCGGGCCCGAGGCGCCCGTTTCCACCAGGCGGGCCGCGGCGGCCAGGCGTGCCGCCGCCTCCTCCGCCACCGCCCCGCCCACCGTGAACGGCAGGCGCACGTACCCCTCGAACGCGCCGTCCACGCCGAAGCGTGGCCCCGACGGTACCCGGACGCCGACCCGCTCCCCGGCCTCCGCGAGCCGAGAGCCGGACAGACCGCCCGAACGCGCCCACAGCGTCAGGCCGCCCTGCGGCACCGAGAACTCCCACGACGGCAGCTCCCTGCGTACGGCGGCGACCAGCGCGTCCCGGTTCTCCCTGGCCTGCTCGCGCCGCAGCTCCACGGCCTGCTCCCAGCCGCCCGTGCTGAGCAGCCAGTTCACCGCCAGCTGCTCCAGCACCGGGGTGCCCAGGTCGGCGTAGGCGCGCGCCGCGACCAGGCTGCGGATGACGTCGGGGGCGGCGCGCACCCAGCCGATGCGCATGCCCGCCCAGAACGCCTTGCTCGCCGAGCCGACCGTGATGACGGTCGAGCCGGCGGTGTCGAAGCCGCACACCGGGCGCGGCATCTCCAGGCCGTCCTCCAGATACAGCTCGCTCATCGTCTCGTCGACGACCAGGACCGTGCCCGCCGAGCGGGCCGCCTCCACCAGGCGGCGGCGCTGGTCCTCGTCCGCCAGCGCTCCCGTCGGATTGTGGAAGTCCGCGACCACATAGGCGAGCCGCGGCGCGGACTCCCGCAGCACCTGGCGCCAGCGGTCCAGGTCCCAGCCGCCGAGCCCCTCGGCCATGGCCACCGGCACCAGGCGCGCGCCCGCCTCCCGCATCAACTGGAGGATGTTGGCGTACGACGGCGACTCGACCGCGATGCGTTCGCCGCGCCCCGCGAACAGGTGGCAGATCGCATCCATCGCGCCCATGGCGCCGGTGGTCACCATGATCTGCTCGGGCATGGTCGGGATGCCCCGCGCGGTGTAGCGCTCGGCGAGCATGGAGCGCAGCGCGGGCAGACCCGCCGGGTAGTCGCCGTGCGTGTGCGCGTACGGCGGCAGCTCCTCCAGAGCACCCTGCACCGCGCGGGTGAGCCACGGCTCGGGCGCGGGCAGGGCCGCGCAACCCAGGTCGATCATCGAGCCCAGCGCCTCGGGCGGGAGGGGTTCGAGCCCGCGCGCCGGAAGCGGGTTCCCGGCCGGCACGGCGGTCCAGCTGCCCGCGCCCCGGCGGGACTCCAGGAACCCCTCGGTGCGCAGCGCCTCGTACGCGGCCGCGACCGTCGTACGGCTCACCGACAGGGCGAGCGCCAGCTCCCGCTCGGCGGGCAGCCGGGCCGCGACCGGCACGCGGCCCTCGAGTACGAACAGCCGGATGCCGTCGGCCAGCGCACGGTAGGCGGGCGGACGGCGGGTGCCGGGGCCCGCGGGGCGGTCCTGCTGGGAGTTGAGCAGCCGGGCGAGCTGTGCCGCACCTACCGCAGAGGTCCACTGCGCCATGATTCCCAGTCCACCTTTCCGGAATTGGCCATGGATGGTTTCTCTTTCCAAGCCACAGGGTGACACGGGTCAGGCCACCGTCACCACAGGGGGGTATGTTTTGTCCGCCGGCTCGTCCCTTGACCCGTCCAGTTCGTCCCTTGACCCGTCCGATCCTCCGGCCAGGCGCCGTCTGGGACGGCGGTTGGTCCAGCTGTACACAGGCCTCGCGCTGTACGGCGCGAGCTCCGCTCTCCTCGTGAAGTCGGGGCTCGGGCTCGAGCCCTGGAACGTCCTCCACCAGGGTCTCGCGGAGCTCACCGGGCTCAGCCTGGGCCTGGTGGTGACGATCGTCGGCGCCACCGTCCTGCTGCTGTGGATCCCGCTGCGCCAGCGCCCCGGTCCAGGCACCGTCTCCAACGTCCTCGTGATCGGTTTCGCCATGGACGCCACCCTGGCCGCGCTCCCCGACGCACACGCCCTGGGCGTACGGGTTCCCCTGCTCCTCGCGGGCATCGTGCTCAACGGCGTGGCGACCGGCCTCTACATCGCCGCGGACTTCGGCCCTGGCCCACGCGACGGCCTGATGACCGCGCTACACCACCGCACGGGCCGCTCGATCCGGCTGATCCGTACGGCCCTGGAGGTCGCCGTGGTCACGACCGGCTTCGCCCTCGGCGGCACCGTCGGGGTCGGCACCGTCCTGTACGCCCTGTCCATCGGCCCGCTCGCCCAGTTCTTCCTGCGCGTGTTCGCCGTGCCCCGGGCGTCGGGGCACAGCACGGTCGTTGCCGCCGGGCAACCGGAACGAGCGATACTGCCCCGGTGACCACCCTCATACGCCACCCGTATCTCGACCATCCCGGCCCGATCGCCTTCGCCCACCGGGGCGGGGCGGCGGAGGGCCTGGAGAACACCGCGGCCCAGTTCCGGCGCGCGGTGGCGGGTGGCTACCGCTACATCGAGACGGACGTGCACGCCACGGCCGACGGGAAGCTGGTGGCGTTCCACGACGCCACCCTGGACCGGGTGACGGACGCTGCGGGACGGATCGCCGACCTGCCCTGGGAGGACATACGGCACGCGCGCGTGGCGGGCAGCGAACCGGTGCCCCTCTTCGAGGAGCTGCTGGAGGAGTTCCCCGACGTGCGCTGGAACGTGGACGTCAAGGCGGAACCCGCCCTGCGCCCCCTGCTCGACCTGATCGAGCGCACGGACTCGTGGGACCGTATCTGCGTCGGCTCGTTCTCCGAGGCACGCGTCGCCCGCGCCCAGCGCCTGGCCGGACCACGCCTGGCGACGTCGTACGGCACCCGCGGGGTGCTCGGTCTGCGGCTGCGCTCCTGGGGCGTACCGGCGGCGCTGCGCCGCTCTGCGGTCGCCGCCCAGGTTCCCGAGGCCCAGTCGGGCATCCCCGTGGTCGACCACCGCTTCGTGCGCACCGCCCACGCGCTCGGGCTTCAGGTGCACGTGTGGACGATCAACGAACCCGAGCGGATGCACCGGCTCCTGGACCTGGGAGTGGATGGCATCATGACCGATCACATCGACGCACTGCGCAAGGTGCTGCAGGACCGGGGCACCTGGGTCTGAACAACCCCGCGCGGTCACGTTCCACGGGGAAGCGAGGGCACGGGTGAGCACCGACACCGTGCGGGCGGGGGCCGCCGACGAGGCCGCCGAACGGCGGCGCGAACAACGCGGCTGGTATTTCCACGACTGGGCGTGCTCCGTCTATTCGGCGAGCGTGCTGACCGTGTTCCTCGGCCCCTATCTGACGTCCGTGGCCAAGTCGGCGGCGGACGCGGACGGCTATGTGCACCCCTTGGGCGTCCCGGTACGCGCGGGCTCCTTCTTCGCCTACTCCGTCTCCGCCTCCGTCGTGCTGTCGATCCTCGTGATGCCACTCGCGGGCGCGGCGGCCGACCGAGGCGGCCGCAAGAAGCCCCTGCTCGCCCTCTGCGCCTATCTGGGCGCCACGGCCACGACGGGCATGTTCTTCCTGGACGGCTCCCAGGAGCTGGGCCTGAGCCAGTCCACGCTGATCTCCGCCGTGCTTCTGGTGCAGGTGCTGGCGGTCGGCGGCGCCCTGGCCATGGGGCGGCTGGCCCGGACGTACGGCGCGAAGCGCACCATCCTCGGGTCGCTCGTCGCCTGGACGGTGACGGTGGGGGCCGGGTACTTCCTGCCGGCGGGCGCGCCCGTGGGCTTCTTCCTGCTGGCGGGCTGCATCGGGCTGGTCCTCGGCGGCAGCCAGGCCCTGTCCCGCTCCCTCTTCTCCCATCTGGTCCCGCCCGGCAAGGAGGCCGAGTACTTCTCGGCATATGAGATGAGCGACCGCGGCATGAGCTGGCTGGGTCCGCTTCTGTTCGGTCTGACCTACCAGCTGAGCGGGAGCTATCGGGACGCGATCCTCTCGCTGGTGACCTTCTTCGCCATCGGCTTCGTCCTGCTGGCACGGGTCCCGGTACGGCAGGCGGTCCGCGACGCGGGCAATCCGGTACCCGAGAGGATTTAGCACCGGACGGCAAAGGGCGGTAGTGTACGCGTTTGGCCTGCCAGGCGTACCGTTACTGCGCGTCAAAGGAGCCGAAACGCTGGGTGACATCTGCTATCAGATGTGACAAACCGGGCGCCGGTGGGTACAACAAGGGGCGGCTACGACGGCGACGCATGACCCGGAACGGGACACGGAACGGGAATCTTTACCGCCGACCGGACGTTGACCGGATGACGACGACAGCGACACCTGTCCTGTGGGCGACAAGCCCGGGAGGCACGATTCATGAGTGAGCGAGCTCTTCGCGGCACGCGCCTCGTGGTGACCAGCTACGAGACGGACCGCGGCATCGACCTGGCTCCACGCCAGGCCGTGGAGTACGCATGCGAGAAGGGGCACCGCTTCGAGATGCCCTTCTCGGTCGAGGCGGAGATCCCGCCGGAGTGGGAGTGCAAGGTCTGCGGAGCCCATGCACTCCTGGTGGACGGCGACGGCCCGGAAGAGAAGAAGGCCAAGCCCGCGCGTACGCATTGGGACATGCTGATGGAACGGCGCACCCGTGAGGAGCTCGAAGAGGTCCTCGAGGAGCGTCTGGCCGTTCTCCGCTCCGGTGCGATGAACATCGCGGTACATCCGCGGGACAGCCGCAAGTCCGCGTAGTCCCTCCAGGGGTTGGGCGGCATACAGCGCACGCCAGTTATCAGTAGGCGCCGTACGGTGGTGTGACGTACGGCGCCTATTGTTGCGTCTGCGTTTTCCGGGGCTTGGTTTGCTGGGGCCTGGTTTGCTGGGCTGGTGTTACTTCTGGGCCCAGCACACGTCGGCCGCAACGGGTCCTTCCGCCTGGGCCGGGCTGGAAGACCAGTCGTATCGTCTTCAGCGGGTCAGTGGGGGGCGCGGGCCCTGAGGGGCCTCCTCCGTGCCATCCGCGCTGTCTCTGATGACCTGACCCGGCACGACCTTGCCGTCAGGGAGGTGAATACGAGCCTGCTGGAAGGCGTCGCCGAGGCTGCCGGGGGTCGCCTCGCGGAGTTTGCGGTCGATCGTGCGTTCCGCGTACCGGCTCACCGCCTTCTGGACCGGCGGGAGCAGGAGCAGCAGGCCCACCGCGTCGGAGATCAGGCCTGGCAGCATCAGGAGCAGGCCACAGAGCATCATCAGGCCATTGCCGCCCCCGCTGGACGGGGAGCCGCCTCGCTGCAGCACCTCGTTCAGGTTCTGGAAGGCGCGGCGCCCGGCCCGCTTGACGACCACGGAGCCAAGGACGAAACCGGCGACCAGCAGCAGGAGCACCGTGAACCCGCCGGCCGCGCCCGCCACCACCGTGAGCAGCCAGATCTCCAGCACCAGCCACGCCGCGACGCCCAGCGGCAGGAACGTGCGCAGCCGGGAACGCCGCGGCCGGGCGGGGTACGGGGAAGTCGGTGCGCCAGTCGTCATGCCCCCAGTGTGCCTGGAACAGGCTCAGCGCGGAATAAAGGGGTGATCGCCCGGCTCGATCGTTCCCCACATGATCAATCTCGGCTCAAGAGGACTTCGTGCGGCCCGTGATCTTGGCGACGCGATCCTCCATGCCCCACGCCGTGACACGCCACAGTGCCTCGACGAGGATATTGCGGCTCATCTTGGAGTCGCCCAGTTCCCGCTCGACGAAGGTGATGGGCACCTCGACGACGTGGTAGCCCGACTTGACCGCGCGGCGGGCAAGGTCCACCTGGAAGCAGTACCCCTGAGAGGCGACCTCGTCCAGCCCGAGACCCTCCAGGGTCTCCCGGCGGAAGGCGCGGTAGCCGCCGGTGATGTCGCGCAGCTGCAGGGAGAGGGCGAGGCGTGAGTAGAGGCTGCCGCCGCGGGAGATGAACTCCCGGCTCTTGGGCCAGTTCACGACCCGTCCGCCCGGCACCCAGCGGGAGCCGAGCACCAGGTCGGCGCCCTTGAGAGCGGTCAGCAGGCGCGGCAGTTCCTCGGGCTGGTGGGAGCCGTCGGCGTCCATCTCGACCAGGACGCCGTAGCCGCGCTCCAGACCCCAGCGGAAGCCCGCGAGGTACGCGGCGCCCAGCCCTTCCTTGCCCTTGCGGTGCAGCACCTGGACGTGGTCGTCCTCGGCCGCCAGTTCGTCCGCGAGCTTGCCCGTGCCGTCGGGGCTGTTGTCGTCGGCCACGAGGACGTGCGCCTCGGGCACAGCCGAGCGCACCCGGCCGACGATCGTCTTGATGTTCTCCGCCTCGTTGTAGGTCGGGATGATCACCAAGGCGGTGCCGAGCGGACCGAACTGCCTCCCCTGGGCTCCTGCCGCGAGGGTCCCGTCGCCGTCGTTCACTGCTGCCCCTTCATGTCCGTACGCAGGGGACCACCATAGTGGCCAGGGCCTGCGCTGACGTGACAGCACGTTCGTATGGGGGTGTCGATTGCACAAGAGTCGGGTAAGAGGGTTGTTTGCGCGTTTGGCCGACCGCCTTCCCGTTTTTGGCCGACCGCCCTTAGGCTCTGGCCCGACCGCCTTCCCGCTCTGACCGACCGCCACCCGCATGTGCCCCGGCTGCGGTCGGGGCCCGGCGCCCTTCGGGCCGACCTGGGACCCGCTGGCTGCGGATCGACCGAAAGCCGTTGTCTACTGGACGTCGGGCCCCACCCGGGTCGCACCTTCCCCCAAGCTCTCGACTGCGCTCGAGCAGGGGGGACCCCCATCCGGTCGGAACATTCCCTTGCCGTGGCGCGGGCGCTGAGCCTGGCTCCCAGTGGTGATGCGCCGGTGCGGCACACCACCCCTGACCCAGCGGCGCTCCGGCGACTGCGCGGAGGCTCCCCGGGCGGGCGTGCGGTGGTGGACCCGGCCGAACCTACCGGCCCCCTGCGCCTCGCTGTCAACAGCCGTTTGACCTGCGGATCTTCCACCAATGTCCTGATCAGAGGGGAGGATGCGCAGGTCGCGCGACAGCGTTCCC
>CBFHCJ010000343.1:0-7311 GCA_965654005.1 uncultured Streptomyces sp.
CCGGTGCAGGCGGCCCTGTCGCATGGGGGCTCACCCCGTCCGCAGCACCGTCGCCAGCACCTCCCGCAACGACGCCTCCGGGTCCGCCACGGCCCCCGGCGCCCGCCAGGCCACGAACCCGTCCGGCCGCACCAGCACCGCCCCGTCGGCCGTCGTGCCGTGCACCTGAGCCCAGTCGGCCGCCTGGGCCCCGCCCCCCTCGTCGTACGTCAGGTCGGCATCGGGCCCCGTCCCGACCCGGTACGCGTCGAGCCGTACACCGTCCCGGTCGGCGATGCGGCGGGCGGCCTCGTGCCACCCCGCCGCTCCCCGCGCGTCGCTGAGCAGCACCATCGAGCGCTCGTACAGGTCGAGCGTCGACAGCGGGGCCGGCCGTTCGCCCCGGCGCCGCAGCCACATGTGGGGGGCCCGGCTGCCCGGCTCACCGGTCAGCCGTACCGCCTCGGGCACCACCGGTTCCGCCGGATCGGTGCCCACGACGGCACCGTCCGGGTAGCGGTAGCCGAGGACGACACTGAGAATGCCGCCCTGCCGGCCGCCCCCGCCCCCGCCGCCGCCCATGCCGGGGGCAGGGGAGAAGCCGGGGTGGCTGTGCTCCACCGAGCGGGCCGAGGCGCGGGCGCTGGTCGCGAGGGCCACCGGCCTGCGTTCGGTGTCGTACGTCTCCAGCAGCGCGGGCCCGGCCCAGCCGCCGAGCACGGCGGCCAGCTTCCAGGCCAGGTTGTGGGCGTCCTGGATGCCGGTGTTGGAACCGAACGCGCCGGTCGGGGACATCTCGTGGGCGGAGTCCCCGGCGAGGAACACCCGGCCCACGGCGTACCGCTCGGCGACTCGCTCCGCCGCGTGCCACGACGCCTTGCCGGTGATCTCCACGTCGAGGTCCGGCACCCCGACGGCCCGGCGGATGTGCCGCTGCAGCCGGTCCTCGGTGAACTCCTCCAGCGTTTCGCCTTGTTCGGGGTGCCAGGGGGCGTGGAAGACCCAGTGCTCCTCGTTGTCGACGGGCAGCAGGGCGCCGTCGGCGTCCGGGTCGGTGAGGTAGCAGCAGATGAAGCGCCGGTCGCCGACCACCTCGGCGAGCAGCTTGGACCGGAAGGTGACGCTCACGTTGGCGAAGAGGTCGCCGGGGCCGGTCTGCCCGATGCCGAGCCGGTCACGGGCGGGGCTGCGCGGACCGTCGGCGGCGACGAGGTAGTCCGCGCGGACGGTGTACCGCGCCCCGGCGGCCCGGTCGCGTACGACCGCGGTCACTCCTTCGGGGTCCTGCTCGAAGGACTCCATCTGATGGGAGTACCTGAGGTCGCCGCCGAGCTCCCGGGCGCCGTCCAGCAGGACGGGTTCGAGGTCGTTCTGGCTGCACAGGCACCAGGTGGTGGGGCTGAACCTGGCCAGCCCGCCGCCGGGATCGATGTGTTTGAACAGCCACTCGCCCGCGTCGCCGACGAGGGTGGGGGTCTGCAGGATGCCGTGGTTGTCCGCCAGGAGCGACGCCGCCGTCTTGATGTCCGGCTCGATGCCGGCCACCCGGAACAGTTCCATCGTCCGCACGTTGTTGCCACGTCCGCGCGGGTGGATGGAGGTTCCCGCGTGTCGCTCGACGAGGGCGTGCCGTACGCCGTGACGGCCCAGGAACAGGGACATGGACAGGCCCACCAGGGAGCCGCCGACGATGAGGACCGGAACCCGGTGGTCGGCTTCTTCGTGCATCGATGTCTCCAGAGGCAGAGGTGCGGGTGTGGGGCGCGTTGGAGTTTCCATGCCCTCTGTGAGCGGGTCCGCGTGCGTCCGCGTGCCCAATCACCCGCGTGATCACCCACGTGGTTCATACGAGTCGCGCACTTCCTGGGACCGGAACACGATCGAGGAACGCTGACGTCGCGTCACCCGCGGCCGACGTTGACCGCTGCCCCCGCGAAGGAGATGTGCGCAGGATGACCACAACGTCTGAACGTCTTTCAGAAACGCCGACGCGACAGGTGTCGAAACGGGTCTCCCAGTCCGTGTTCGACGGTTCCCCGCTCCGGGTCCTCCTGCTGGTGGATGTCCATGACGGGGCTCAGCAGCAGTTCCTGGAAGCGTACGAACAATTGTGCAACCAGGTCGCGTCCGTCCCCGGGCACGTCAGTGATCAGCTCTGCCAGTCGATCGAGAACCCGTCGCAGTGGCTCATCACCAGCGAGTGGGAGAGCGCCCCGCCGTTCCTCGACTGGGTGAACAGCGAAGAGCACTTCCGGATGGTGCAGCCGCTGCACAGCTGTGTCCGGGACACCAGGTCGCTGCGCTTCCACATCCTGCGCGAGACCGGCGTCGAGTCGCGGGCCGGCGCCGAGTCCGCGAAGCGCCGTCTGCAGGTGTCTCCCCGGATCGGTGACGGAGTGATCCGCCACGCGCTCACCTTCACGGTCAAGCCGGGCAGCGAGAAGGCCGTGGCCGAGATCCTCGCGAGCTACGCCTCTCCCGAGGCACGGGTCGACGACACCACGCAGCTCATCCGCACGTCGCTGTTCATGCACGGCAATCGGGTCTTTCGCGCCATCGAGGTACGGGGCGACCTGCTCGCGGCGCTGCGCCATGTCGCCCGGCAGCCCGAGGTGCGGGCCGTCGAGGAGGCCATCAACCCCTATCTGGAGCAGGAACGCGACCTGAACGACCCGGAGTCCGCGCGGGTCTTCTTCACCCGGGCGGCGGTCCCCGCCGTGCACCATCTGACGACGGATCAGGAGTGCCCGGAGGCGAAGCGCCACGCGTTGTACTACCCGGCCCGGGAGGGTTGCGGCATGCGGCTGGCCCGACTGCTGGCCGAGCAGGACGTGGCACAGGCGGACGATCCGCGCAGCCCGGTCTGCGGCAGCACGATCTTCCAGCGCGACGACGTCGTGGTGCGGCTGATCGACGTCCGCGGCGGCCACGACGCCGACCCCGTCCTGACCCTCGGCCTCCCCGGCCCCGATCAGGCGGCCGAGCTGACGACCCTCCTCGACGGCAGCGCCGTCGGTGCGGACGGTTCCGTGCTGAAGAGCGGCGACCTCGCGCGCTTCCTCACGATCGCCCGTATGGAGCTCATCACCGACCGCCGGTAGCCCGCCGCCCACCGGCCCCCCAACGAGCCGGTTGCGCAGCTCGCGGCGGCCACGCCCCCCATGTCGACGCAGCACACCATCGGAGGAACGACGTGATCAAACCCCGTCCCAGAATCGTGGATCTCAGCGAGATCGACCCCAACCGCAGACGCGGAGGCGATCTGCGCGCCATGCTCACCCCGGCCACCGTCGGGTCCACCAGCGGCTTCATGGGCGTGGCCATCGTGCAGCCCGGCGACCGCGTCGCCGAGCACTACCACCCGTACTCCGAGGAATTCGTCTACGTGATCTGCGGGGAACTCGAGGTGGACCTGGACGGCGAACCCCACCCCCTGCGGCCCGAGCAGGGGCTCATGATCCCCGCCTATATGCGCCACCGCTTCCGCAACGTCGGGGACGTGGAGGCCAGGGTCTGCTTCCACCTGGGCCCGCTGGCCCCGCGCCCGCAGCTCGGCCATGTCGACACGGAGGAGACCGACGCCGTCGCGGTCGCGGGCGCCGCGGAGGGATCCGAGGCGGGCGCTGTCCGGCCGGCCGACCGAGGTCAGGTCCGTTCATGACCCGGCGCGTGGCGGTCACCGGCATTGGCATCGTGGCACCGGGCGGCATCGGCGTCCCGGCATTCTGGGATCTGCTCGCCAACGGCCGTACCGCGACGCGGGGCATCACCTTCTTCGACCCGACCGGCCTTCGCTCGCGGATCGCCGCCGAGTGCGATTTCGACCCGTTGGCCCACGGGCTGGACCCGGAGCAGATCGCACGTGCCGACCGGTACATCCAGTTCGCGCTGGTCGCGGGCGAGGAAGCCGTACGGGACGCCGGCCTCGACCTCGCCGGGGAGAACCCCTGGCGGGTCGGGGTCTCCCTGGGGACCGCGGTCGGCGCCACGACCCGTCTCGAACACGACTACGTCCTGGTCAGCCACGGCGGGCAGCGCTGGGACGTGGACCACCGCCAGGCGGGCCCGCATCTGCACCGCGCGTTCTCGCCCAGCACGCTGGCGTCGATGGTGGCGGAGCGCTTCGGGGCCCGAGGTCCCGTGCAGACCGTCTCCACGGGCTGCACGTCGGGGCTCGACGCGGTCGGGTACGCCCTCCACGTCGTCGAGGAGGGCCGGGCCGACGTCTGTGTGGCGGGCGCCGCGGATTCGCCGATCTCACCGATCACCATGGCCTGCTTCGACGCGATCAAGGCCACGTCCCCGAACAACGACGACCCCGCACACGCCTCGCGTCCCTTCGACAACAACCGTGACGGGTTCGTCATGGGCGAGGGCGGCGCGGTGCTCGTCCTGGAGGAGCTGGAGCACGCCCGGGCCCGCGGCGCTCGCGTGTACTGCGAGCTCAGCGGCTACGCCACCTTCGGCAACGCCTACCACATGACCGGTCTCACCAGCGAGGGCCTGGAGATGGCCCAGGCGATCGAGGTGGCGCTCGACCACGCCCGCCTCGACGGCTCGGCGATCGACTACGTCAACGCACACGGCTCCGGCACTCGGCAGAACGACCGTCACGAGACCGCCGCGGTGAAGCGGGCCCTGGGGCATCACGCCTACGACACGCCGATGAGTTCCATCAAGTCCATGGTGGGTCACTCTCTCGGGGCGATCGGCGCGATCGAGACCGTGGCCTGTGTGCTGGCGCTGGACCGCCAGGTCGTACCGCCGACCGCGAACTACGAGACCCCCGACCCCGAGTGCGACCTGGACTACGTGCCACGCGTCGCCCGCGAACGGAGGCTGAACAGCGTGCTCTCCGTGGGCAGCGGGTTCGGCGGTTTCCAGTCCGCGGTGATCCTGACCCGCCTGAGGGAGAGGACACGATGAGCGCACCGTACTCCCGGCGCGCGGCCGTCACCGGAATCGGCGTCGTCGCGCCCAACGGAACGAGCACCGACACCTTCTGGAAGTCCACCCGGGAGGGCATCAGCGTCCTGGACCGGGTCACCCGCGAGGGCTGCGACCACCTGCCCCTGCGGGTGGCCGGTGAGGTCCGCGCCTTCGACCCGTCGTCGTTCATAGAGGAGCGCTATCTCGTCCAGACCGACCGGACCACGCACTTCGCGATGGCCGCGGCCGACTTCGCGCTGGCGGACGCCCGGCTGGGCCAGGCCGACCTCGGCGCCTCGCCGTTCTCCCTGGGCGTGGTCACCGCGGCCGGGTCCGGCGGCGGTGAGTTCGGCCAGCGGGAGACGGAGAAGCTGTGGAGCATGGGAAGCCGCTTCGTCGGCCCCTACCAGTCCATCGCCTGGTTCTACGCGGCCAGCACCGGCCAGATCTCCATCCGTCGCGGTTTCAAGGGCCCCTGCTCCGTCGTCGCCGCCGACGAGGCCGGAGGGCTCGACGCCCTCGCGCACGCCGCGCGGGCCGTGGGGCGCGGCACCGATGTGATGGTGGCCGGCTCGACCGAGGCCCCGCTGGCCCCGTACTCGATGGTCTGCCAGCTCGGCTACGAGGAGCTCAGCACCGTCGAGGACCCGGCGTGCGCCTACCGCCCGTTCACCGAGGGAGCCTGCGGGTTCGTGCCCGCGGAGGGCGGCGCCATGCTCGTCGTGGAGGAGGCGGCCTCGGCTCGGGAGCGGGGCGCGCGGGTCCGGGCCACCCTCGCGGGGCACGGGGCCACCTTCACCGGTGCCTCCCGATGGGAGCTGTCCCGGGAGGGACTCGCCCAGGCGATCCGCGGTGCCCTGGACGAGGCCGGCTGTGCCCCCGAGGAGATCGACGTCGTCTTCGCCGACGCCCTCGGTGTGCCGGAGGCGGACCGTGCCGAGGCGCTGGCGATCGCCGACGTTCTGGGGGCGCACGGCAGACGGGTGCCCGTCACTGCGCCCAAGACGGGCATAGGCCGTGGCTACTGCGCGGCGCCCGTGCTGGACGCCGTGGCCGCGGTGCTCGCGATGGAGAACGGCGTGATCCCGCCCACCCCCAACGTCTTCGACATCTGCCATGACCTCGACCTGGTGACCGTCCGCGCCCGCGCGGCCGAACTGCGCACGGCGCTGGTCCTCAGCCGGGGACTCATGGGGTCGAACACCGCGCTCGTGCTGCGGCACGGCGCAGCCGAGGCCTCGTAGCGAGGCCGCCTCGGAACAAAGGAGAGAAATCCCATGAGTGTTCAAATCACCGTGGAAGAACTGGCCGAGCTCATGAAGAAGGCCGCCGGGGTCACCGTAGCCCCCAAGGAACTGGAGCAGCGGTACGACTCCGGCTTCGACGCCCTCGGCATCGACTCGCTCGGTCTGCTCGGCATCGTCGGCGAACTGGAGAACCGGCACGGCACGCCGCTGCCGCCCGACGCTGAGCGCTGCAAGACCCCCCGGCAGTTCCTCGATCTCGTCAACACCACTCTTATGGCAGGAGCCTGACATGGCCGGACACACGGAGAACGCCATCACCATCGCCGCGCCGGTGGACCTCGTATGGGACATGACCAATGACCTGGAGAACTGGCCGAACCTGTTCAGCGAGTACGCCTCCGTCGACGTCCTGTCCCGCGAGGGGAAGAAGACGACCTTCCGGCTGACCATGCACCCCGACGAGAACGGCACGGTGTGGAGCTGGGTGTCGGAGCGGGAGACGGACCGCCCCGCGCTCACCGTCAAGGCCCGCCGCGTGGAGCCGGGGCCCTTCGCGTACATGAACATCCGCTGGCGGTACGAGGAGGTCCCCGAGGGCACCCGGATGGTCTGGACGCAGGACTTCGAGATGAGGCCGGAGGCGCCGGTCGACGACGCCTGGATGACCGACAACATCAACCGCAACTCCAAGGTCCAGATGGCGCTCATCCGGGACCGCATCGAGAAGGAAGCCGGCCGCCGCGCACCCGCCCTGGCGGACTGACCCAGACTGATCCAGATGGAGGACACGTCCATGCACCAAGTGCTGATCGTCGCTCGGATGAAGCCGGGGTCGGGCCCGGACATCGCCAGGGTGTTCGAGGAATCCGACCGGGGGGAGCTGCCGCATCTCATCGGAGTCACCCGGCGCAGCCTCTTCCAGTTCAATGATGTGTATATGCACCTCGTCGAGGCCGACCAGGACCCCCGGCCGACCATCGCCAAGGTGGCCGGGCACCCGGAGTTCAGGGGCATCAGCGAGCGGCTCTCGCCGTACGTCAGTGCGTACGACCCCGCGACCTGGCGCACTCCGGAGGACGCGATGGCGAAGTGCTTCTACCGCTGGGAGCGGGACTCCACGGCCTGAACCGTCGGCACGGCCACCGGTCGCCGGGCC
>CBFHCJ010000344.1:0-7274 GCA_965654005.1 uncultured Streptomyces sp.
CTTGGATGAACGTACCTATAGCCCCCATGACTGTCATATCGGATATGCCCAAGGTGTGACACCGGGAGCCCAGCCGGGTGCAAACAGCGCGCTCACCGCATGGCGATGGAACACGAACAACTTGATGCGCCATCAAGTGCGCTTCGATGAGCAACCGCTGTCGTGCTCAGCGTGAGACCTCGTCAACCGGGGATGGACAAGTCACTCGAACGTTTGGCGCTCTGGCATCGCCTGAAGCTCAGGTTGAGGAAAAGACGTCACTCAACAGGAACAACAGGGTCCACCCGTACGTACTATCTCTATGCCGGGAAGCCTGCAGCACGTGCCGCCGCCGTCGCTCAGGTCCCGGTCCGAGAAGCACATGAAACTTGGCTCTCTGCGTCCACCCGCAGTTGCTTCACCACGGCCAAGAAACCGAGGAAGGGTCAGCACCATGTCCGAAAGCAACACCGCTGTCACGACTGAACTGACATCTCAGTACACCGCACAGGTGACCAGCGACCTGGAGCGGAACGTCAAAGAACAGGAGCGCATCAACGCGGAGATCGTGGCGCTCCAACAGCAACTGACCGCCCTGCAGCACGACCACACCATCCTGGTGAGCATGCAGCAGGCGCTCGGTTTCACGACATCACCGGCACCAGCTGAGCCCGACACCGCGCTCGGCACCGCGCCGGACAGCGCCGCCGTGCCCGCTCCCCGGAAGCAGGCTCCTGCCGAGTCCGAGTCCGAGTCCGGCTCGGGCAAGCGGAAGCGGGCAAAGAAGACCGAACCCGTGCCCAGCCGTGCGGCGGCCGAGAAGCCCGCGGGCAAGGCCACCGCCGCCAAGGCCGACCAGCCCACCCTTGTCGAACTCGTCCGCCGCCACCTCACCGAACAGGGCGAACCACGCTCCGCGGCGGAAGTCGCCACGGCACTCGGCGAGGCCCATCCCGACCGCGGCATCAAGACCACCGTCGTGCGTACCACCCTGGAAGGACTCGTGGCCAAGAACCAGGCGCGGCGTTCCAAGCAGGGCACGTCCGTCTTCTACACCGCCCCTGATGCCTCGGAATCGACGCCGCAGCCCGAGGCCGCACAGGCCGAGTAGGCGGCCTGAGCAGCACGCCGCATCCGTAGCCCTGAGCGTTCCGGCGGGCGCTGTGGGACACGCGCGGAGCCGGTTGGCGACGGCGTCTTTCGCCGCAGTCGGCACCGGCCCGCCGGCCCGCCGCCATTCCCACCGCTGGATGCACCGCAGTGCCGTTCAGCGGCTGGGCCGCACGGCGCGAAGGGTCTCTCGCACTACGTTCAGCGCTGCCTGGAGTCGCCCTTCTCACCGCGGCGCTGCGCCGATCAGGGGATGCCCTGGACCAGCACATCATCGACGAATCGGTCAGGTCCGGGGACCTCCTCGTCAAACTCCCGTCGTTGGCCGCCGGGCCAGTCGGTCCAGGCGCGCGCCGCGCGCGCCCGCACCTCGGGGTCAGGTGACTCGATCAGCCGGCTGTAGGAGGCCGCGAGGTTTCCGTCGCGCTCGCCCGTCGGCAGCACGGCCAGGAACCGCTCGAAGGCCTCGGGGAAGATCTGACCAAGCCCCCTGGTCAGCAGTGCCACTTCGGGGTTCGATCCGGTGGCGACCGCCGTGAGGACCAGCTCGGACACGGCTTCCGGGTGCGTCTGCGCGTATCGCAGCCCCAGCACGGACCCCCACGACACGCCCCACACCAGCCACCGCTCGATCCCCAGATGCCGCCGTAGCAGCTCCAGGTCGGCGATGAGGTGGGCCGTCGTATTGACACTCATGTCGGTGTCGTACGCGCTCGCATGCGGGGTGGACCGCCCGCAGCCGCGCTGGTCCAGCAACACCATGCGGTAGGCCGACGGATCACAGTACCGCCGGTATCCGGCGCCGCAGCCGGAACCCGGCCCGCCGTGCAGCATGACCGCGGGCTTGCCGTGCGGGTTCCCGCACACCTCCCAGTAGACCCTTCCTTGCCCGAAAGCCTGAACGGCGCTGAGCGCTCGCACGCCCGCGCGATGTCAGCCAGGATCAGCTGCCCTAAGGTGTGACCGCGTGACCACCGATCTTCGGATACACCACCAACGACCACTTACCCTTCCTCAGTGCGTCGTACCTCTCTCGTGGCTCTCGGCTCGAACGTGTTCGTGGCGCTGGGAGCCTGGCTGCTGATCGACCACGCCACGGTCAAGGGCACCATCGCGGGCGCGGCCGCCGTGTTGTTCTTCGGCTTGTGTGCCTGCGTGGCGATCGGCCGTCTGTTGCGACGGCGGCCCGAACTGGTACTGACCAACGAGGGCCTGACACATGTGATGCTGGGCTCGATCGGCTGGAATGAGATCGCCGAGGTCGGGATCCGGGAGATCAGGGTCCGTTCCGGCTCCCGACTGATGATCGAGCTGGTGCTCCACGACACGGGCGCCTACCTGGCACGGGCACCACGACTGACTCGGATCGCCGGGAAGGCCGACATGGGTATGGGCTATGGCCCGGCGACCATCTCGGCGACCACACTCCCCGTGAACCTGGACCAGGTGGTGGCGGCCATGCGGCGCCACCACCCCCAGCTGACGATCGGGCAGTGGGCGCCGTAAGCACGCCGGGATGGCTCAAAGGGAAGGACGGACCGGCCGAACCGCCCTCAGCCCGCGAGAATCTCGGCGAACCGCTGGGCGCCGATGTTGCCGCCTGAGACGATGACGCCGATCCGGCGCGGGAGGGAGTCGATCCGGCGGGCCAGCAGCGCGGCCAGGGCGGTGGAGCCGCTGGGCTCGATGACGGTCTTCATTCGTTCGAAGGCGAACCGCATCGCGTCGCGGATCTGGTCGTCGCTGACCAGGGCTATCTCGTCCACGAGCCGCCGGTTGACGGAGAAGGTGAGTTCTCCGGGAATGTCGGCGGCCTGACCGTCGGCGATGGTGCGGGGCACGGGAATGGACACGCGCCGGCCGGCTTCCAGGGACCGCTTGGTGTCGTCACCGGCCTCTGGTTCGACGCCGAACACCCGGACCGAGGGCAGGAGCCCCTTGGCGGCGGTGGCGGTGCCGGCGATCAGTCCGCCGCCACCGACCGGCACGATGACGGCGTCCAGGTCTCCGACTTCCTCGATCAGTTCGAGGGCGGCCGTGCCTTGTCCGGCGATGACATGCGGGTGCTCGTACGGAGGAATGAGCGCCAGACCCCGGTCGGCGGCCAGTGCCTCCCCGATGGCGACCCGGTCGCCGGTGTAGCGGTCGTAGGTGACGACCTCGGCGCCGTAGCCGACCGTCGCTTCCACCTTGGAGCGCGGCGTGTCCTCCGGCATGAGGATCACGGCGGTGGTGCCCAGTTCCCGGGCGGCGAGGGCGACGGCCTGCGCATGGTTGCCGGAGGAGTAGGCGGCGATGCCCTTGGCCAACTGCTCGGCGGACAGCCGTGACGCGGCGTTGTACGCGCCGCGGAACTTGAAGGCGCCGATGCGCTGGAAGTTCTCGCACTTCAGGAAGACCTGAGCACCGACCAGGTCGTCCAATGTGCGCGAGTTCAGTACGGGGGTGCGGTGGGCCACGCCCTTGATCCGCGCGGCAGCGGAGTGCACGTCCTTCAGGGTGACGTGCTGGGTGTCGGTCATCCTCGGGCTCCGTTCCGGTGGCTGCCGCGCCGGGTCGAGCGCAGGCATGCTCAGTGCTTGGAATTATTGTCCAATGCGTATACTCCTTGTCCAGACACCTGGCTTACTGAATGCGACACCTCGGAGGCGGGCGGATGACACATCGGATGCCGACCGGCGAGCAAGACGCCATCATCGCCGCGCTCACCCCGGTGATCGACGGGATCGCCTCTACCCTCGGGTCCTTCTGCGAAGTGGTGATCCATGACTTCCGGCGCCCCGAACGCTCCGTCGTCGCCCTCGCGGGGTCGGTCACCGGGCGCGCCGTCGGCGGGTCGATGAGCGAGATCGGCATGAAGATCCTGGCGGCCGGCGACCAGGCGCGCGACGAACTCAACTACATCACACGCACAGGGGACGGGAAGATGGTCAAGTCCTCGACCATGGTGCTCCGCGACTCGAACGGCACGGTGTTCGGCGCCCTGTGCGTCAACCTCGACATCACCGCCGTCAACCAGGTTCACGCCCTGGTCGGGGAGCTCGCCGGTGTCACCCCTTCCGCCGCGGCCGTGCCGACCACCACCTTCGGCGACGACATCGGCACGGTGCTGGACGCGATCGTCGATGCCCGCCAGCTGCGCCGGAACAAGCCCTGGGCCCAGCTCAGTCGTGCCGAACGGCTGGGGCTCTTCCGCGACTTCGACGAGCGCGGCGTGTTCGCCGTACGCGGTGCCGTCCAGCAGGTCGCGGCGCGCCTCGGCATCTCCCGCGCTTCCGCGTACAACTACCTTGCCGAAGCCCGGAACACCACCGACAGCACCGCCCCTCCGCCTTCACCGTTACCGGAACCGGAACAGGGACGTCACGCATGAACGACGTCGACACCGGCGAGGAACGGGTGCGGTCCCTGCAGCAGGAGCAGCACCCGGACCTCGCGGGCCTGGACCTGCGTCCGGTGGCCGCCGGATGGGACAACCAACTGTGGCGGTCCGGGAGCGAGTTGGCCGTGCGCCTGCCGCGCACACCGCGCGCTCCGTTGCTCCTGCGCAACGAGCAGCGGCGGCTGCCCGCCCTGGCCCTCACCTTCCGCTCCCCGTGCCGACCCCCGTGCGGACCGGCGAACCCTCTGCGCGCTTCCCGGGGCCGTGGACCATCGCGACCCGGGTTCCCGGCGACCCGGGTTCCCGGCGAACCGGGTTCCCGGCGAACCGGGCGACCGCGCCTCGATCAAGCCGCGGACACGATGCGGCCGACCGTTTGGCGGGCTTCCACGCGGGTGGGCGGTCCTGCGCAGCGTGTCCCTCATCGCCATCGGCCGGGCATGGGCACGAGCCCTTCCCGGTGGCCTGCCGCCATGGGACGCGTAGGCCGGGCCGCCCTTGACCGTGTCCTGGCATCCGGCTGAGAACAGCCCCGGCGGGGGTTGCGGCGGGTGCGGTACGGGCGTTCCCTGGAATTGTCCGGCGGTGAAGCGAGAGCACCAGGGGCCACGGCACAGGCCGACGGCCCGCGTCCGCGTGCGCGTACCCCCGGTAGCGCCCCGTCCCTCGCCGCCGTCGAGCGCTCGACGCGGAGGTGACAGAGGTGAAAGCCGTCGTCTATGAGAAGCCCTTCAGTGTGACTGTGAGGGACGTCGACGATCCACAGATCCAACACCCTAACGACGTGATCGTACGGGTCACGTCCACCGCTATCTGCGGATCGGATCTGCACATGTACGAGGGCCGCACTGCGGCCCAGTCGGGCATCGTCTTCGGACACGAGAACCTCGGAGTCGTCGAGGGGGTCGGTTCCGGCGTGACCTCCCTGTCCGAGGGTGACCGCGTCGTGATGCCCTTCAACGTCGCCTGCGGATTCTGCAAGAACTGCCTTGCCGGCAAGACCGGCTTCTGCCTGACGGTCAATCCCGGCTTCGCCGGCGGAGCCTATGGATACGTGGCGATGGGCCCGTTCACCGGTGGGCAGGCGGAGCGGCTGCGGGTACCGTACGCCGATTTCAACTGCCTGAAGCTGCCGCCGGGCGACGAGTTCGAGACCGATTTCGTTCTGCTCGCCGACATCTTCCCGACCGGTTACCACGGATGCGAACTCGCCCAGGTGTCCCCCGGCGAGAGCGTGGCCGTCTTCGGTGCCGGACCGGTGGGGCTGATGGCCGCCTACTCCGCACTGCTGCGCGGTGCGTCGAAGGTGTTCTCGGTCGACCGGGTGCCCGAGCGGCTCGCCAAGGCTGAGGAGACAGGAGCCATCCCCATCGACTTCACCAAGGGCGACCCGGCCGAGCAGATCAAGGAACAAACCGCAGGAGAGGGTACCGACAAGGGCGTGGACGCGGTCGGGTACCAGGCCCAGGCGCACGACGCCAGCCACGAGGAACCCGCCATCGTCCTCAACGAGCTCGTCCAGACGGTGCGCCCCACCGGCATGCTCGGCGTACCCGGTCTGTACGTGCCCGCCGACCCGGGCGGACCCGACGAGCATGCCAAGCACGGCCAGCTACTGGTCTCCATCGGCAAGATGTTCGAAAAGGGGCAGCAGATGGGCACCGGTCAGTGCAACGTCAAGCGGTACAACCGCCAGCTGCGCGACCTGATCATCGCCGGGCGCGCCAAGCCCAGCTTCGTGGTCTCCCATGAGCTCCCGCTGGACCAGGCACCACAGGCGTACGAGAAGTTCGACAAGCGGATCGAGGGCTACACCAAGGTGGTCCTGCACCCGGGTCACGCTCTCGCGGCGTAGGACTCCCGGGGTGCCGGAGAAGGGAGCGGGCGCGGGCGCCCGGATCCCATCACGTCGCCGGATGCCGGAGGCGTCCGGCGACGGAAGTTCCGGAATCCAGGTACCCAGGCATGAAGCGATGCCGGCAAAGGGCAGCCTGTCGCGCCCGCAGCAGGGGCAGGGGCAGGGCGGAGGAGATCTGGGATGACAGCCGAATCCTTCCAGGCCGACGGTGACCAGCTCGGCCCCGGGCAGCCCCGAGCGACCGGCCTGCTGGATATGCTCAGCGTCGCGGCGGTGGTGCTGGACGCCGGCGGACACATCGTGTTCTGGAGCCCGCAGGCCGAGGAGCTCTTCGGCTACACCGCTGCCGAGGCCCTCGGCAAGTACGCGGGGCGGCTGATGGTCAGCCAGGAGCACCTGCAGGCCGTCCTGAGTCTGTTCACCGAGGTGGTGGAGACCGGCCGGAGCTGGGCCGGCGCCTTCCCCATCCGGCACAAGGACGGCAGCACCCGCCTGATGGACTTCCGCAACATGCGGTTGCTCAACGACATCGGGGACGTCTACGCGCTGGGCATCGCGGCGGACCACACCACCCTCCAGCGCGTGGAGACCGACCTCGCCCTGTGCGAACGACTGGTCAACCAGTCCCCCATCGGCCTGGCCCTCATGGACCCGGACCTGCGCTACCGTCTGGTCAACCCGGCGCTCGAGCGCATCGACGGCATACCCGCCGAAGATCACATCGGCCGCCATCTGAGGGAGACCCTGCCCTTCCCCGACGTCGACACCATCGAGTCCGCCCTGCACCAGGTGCTGACCACCGGTACCCCGCTGCTCGACCAGTACCACGTCGGCCGTACCCCGGCCGACCCCGACAACGACCACGCCTGGTCCCTCTCCTTCTACCGTCTCGAGGACCCCGGCGGTCGGGTGCTCGGCGCTGCCACCTCGGTCGTCGACGTCACC
>CBFHCJ010000345.1:0-7266 GCA_965654005.1 uncultured Streptomyces sp.
CCCCGGCGCCTTGTCGGCGGCGGGTGCGCCCGGCAGCGGGCTGCCGTCCGGGGCGAGGTGGTGGCGGGCGAGAACGCCGGGCAGATAGCCGGGCGCGGTGACGGGGGTGTAGTAGGGCCTGAGCGGCGGGAGTTCACCGGCGGCGAGCAGTCCGGTGATGCGTCGGCGGGCCGCGTCGAAGGCGGTCGCGTAGGTGCCGTCGGGGGCTACTCCCTGCCGGGCCACCCACTCCGGGTCGGGCGCGGGCTCGTGTCCGACGTCGAGCTGGTCCCAGGAGGCGAGGCAGCCGGAGCCCACGAAGTGGTGGTTGCCGAGCGCCTCGCGTACCCCGAGGTCGGTCAGGACGACGGTGGGGATACGCCGGTGCAGGGACTCCAGCGCGGCCGTCGAACTGATGGTGACCAGCAGGTCGGTGTCGTCCAGGACCTCGCCCATGTTCCCGTACACCAGGTGGAAGTTGGCCGGCAGGTCGTGCCGCTGGGCCAGCTTCTGGTAGGGCAGCTCCTCGATGTGCGTGGTGTGCTCGCCCGGCTTGGAGCGGAGCTTGAGCAGCACCTCGCGCTCGGGATGGCGGCGCGCGTGCTGGACCAGCCGGTCCAGCAGATACGTACGGTCCTTGCGGCTCTCCGGCACGGAGGGCTGCGCGGCGAAGACGACCGTGCAGGGGTCCTTCTTCTCGTACGGGGCGCCGCCGAGGAAGGGCAGCGCCACCTCGGTCACCGACGAGGCGTCGGCGCCCACTCCCTCGTACACGGCCCGGAAACGATCCGCGTCCTGCCGGGAGTTGGCGAGGACGAGGTCCGCGCCGTGCCGCAACAGCAGGCCGTCGGCGAGCTTCTCGTAGACGACGCCGACATAGCCGGTGACGACCACGGGCCGCTGCGTGCGTCCCCGCCAGGCGTGGGCGAGCCCGTGCAGCATCGCCTGGACGCCGCCGCCGACGAGGGCGAGCACGAGGACGTCGTACGTCTCCTTCGCCATCTCGCGCAGGAACTCGACGGCGGTGACCTCGCGGAGGGAGTCCGCGCGTACGCCGACCTCGACGAGCTGGCGGGCGGTGGGAGTGGCACGGCCCCGCAGAAGGAAGCCGTCGAGCCGAATGTCCGAATCAGCCGCTTCGGGCGACCTGACGGACTGTGTGAATTCCGCCGGTGAGATGCGGCTCGCGGTGAGCGCACCCCATTTCCAGCGGGTGTCGGAATCGGCTAGGACGGCGACCCGAAGGGACTTCGCGGTACTTGCTGGCACGCCGAAGACGCTAGGAAGCGATTCCGATGACCAGCCCAACCGGAATGCAACAAAGGGTTAACAGAACTTCGCCGAATGGCGAATCCGGCCGTGAAACCCGCGGGAAACAGCCCGGTTCACTATTCTGCCACACGTCGTTCACCTGGTATCAAGAAGGCGGTCAAGACGAATGCCGGGCCGCCGCCTAACGTCTCAGGGGTGGTCAAGCTCTCCGTCATCGTGCCGTTCTACAACGTGCAGCAATACGCGCCCGACACCCTGAAGAGTCTGCGTGCGAACGCACGTGACGACTTCGAATTCATTCTCGTCGACGACTGCTCGCGCGACGAGACCCCGGACATCCTCGCGCGCGCGGAGCGCGAGCTGCCCGGCGCGGTGTATGTCCGACACGAGAAGAACGGAGGGCTGGCGACCGCGCGCAACACCGGGATCGGCAAGGCGCGCGGCGATTACCTCACGTTCCTCGACGGGGACGACTGGCTCGCCCCCGGCTACTACCCCCGACTCCTCTCCGCCATCGAGGAGTTGGGCTGCGACTTCGTACGCACCGACCATGTCCAGTGCACCGCGCGGGCCCGTTCGATCCACCGCGTGCCGCACGGCCGGCGCGGTGTGGTGATGAATCCGCGCGACGCGATACTGCCCGCCGACCGCTCCACCTCCGTCGACTACGCGTACGCCTGGGCGGGCGTCTATCACCGCCGGCTCGTCGACCGCGGTCTTCTGCACTTCACCGACGGGCTGCGTACGGCCGAGGACCGGCCGTGGATCTGGAAGCTGCACCGGGAAGCGGAATCCTTCGCCACGGTGGGCCTGCTGGGCGTCTTCTACCGGCGCGGAGTCGCCTCCTCGCTCACCCAGATCGGCGATGTACGACAACTGGACTTCATTCGCGCGTTCGACCAGGTAGTGACCGAAACGGCCGAGGACCGGGACGCGGATGAACTCCTCCCCAAAGCCGTTCGTACGTATTGCGCAATCATTTCCCATCATTTGGGATCCATCGAAAGGTTCGAGCCGGCGGTGGCACGGAAACTGAAGTCGATGAGCGCTGTCGCGCTGCGGCGCATGCCGCAGGACGTGCTCGACGAGGCCCTCGACTCCATGGACATCGAGCGCGCCTCGCGCCTGCGTTGGCTGCGCCGCCGTCCCGCCGCCTCGGGGGTGGCCGCGTGACGACGCAGATCTTCATGGCGTCGACGCTGTACGGCACGGCGACCTTGGCCGCGGCCCTGGACAGCGACTGCTTCGGGCCCGCGGACAGGCGCATACTGCTCGTCTCCAACAACGCGGCGACGCCCGAGACCACGCCCGGCCTCGACGAGATGCCCGGCTTCGAGCAGCTGCGCGGCCGCTTCGACGAGGTGCTCTCCTGGAACGAGACCATCTCCCCCTTCCACCCCGGCGGCTGGGCCCCGCGTCTGGACGACGTCCCGCTGTGGGAGCGTCACCTCAGACTCGCCTGGAACCTCGGCGACGACGACATCGAACTGGTCGTCGAGTCGATCCAGGTCAACCCGGCGCTCGGTATCTGCCAGATCTTCACCGGGGCGCCCGTCACCGTGTACGCCGACGGCCTGATGAGCTACGGCCCCACCCGCAACAAGATCGACCCATTGGTCGGCACCCGCGTGGACCGGCTGCTCCACCTGGATCTGGTGCCGGGCCTGAAGCCGCTGCTGCTCACCGAGTTCGGGGTCGCGCCGGAGACAGTACCGACGGACGCGTTCTCCAAGGTCCTCGCCGAACTCGACGACACCGGCGCCGCGTTGCCGTCCGTCGACGCCCCGGCGGTGCTGCTCGGCCAGTACCTGTCCGCGCTCGACATCCTCACCGCCGAGGAGGAGGAGAGCCTCCACGTACGGATGCTGAAGGGCGCGGTCGCCCTCGGCCACACCCGCGTGGTGTTCAAGCCGCACCCGACGGCCCCGGCCCGCTGGTCACGCATGCTGGAGAAGGAGGCGGAGAAGCTCGGCGCCGACCTGACGGTGCTCGACACCCCTGTCCTCGCCGAGGTCCTCTACCAGCGCATACGTCCGGCGCTGGTCGTGGGCTGCTTCTCCACCGCCCTGCTCACCGCGTCCGCGTTCTACGGCCTCCCGGTCGCCCGCATCGGCACCGAGACCCTGCTGGAGCGACTGGCGCCGTACGAGAACAGCAACCGCGTCCCCGTCACGATCGTCGACGCGCTGCTGCCCGAGCTGACGGCCCGCAAGGCCGTCGAGGAACAGCGCCAGGGCATGGAGGTGGCGAGCCTCGACGGACTCGTACGGGCCGTGGGCTTCGCGATGCAGCCGAAGATCTACCCGAACCTGCGCGCGCACGCCGAGAGCTATCTGACGAAGCACCTGAACCCTGACACCTGGCGGTACTTCAAACGACGGCGCCTCACCTCCCTGGCGCTGCCCGGCGGGATCCCCGTCCAGCTGGCGTTCATCCCGCGCAACGCCACCGTCCGCAGGGTCGCCCGCCGGGCCCGGGAGCTGCGCCGGGGCGCCAAGAACTGACGCGCACCGCTTCGGCCGACCGCACCGCCGCCCCCGTCCTGCCACCGGGCCGGGGGCGTTCCGCTGTGCCGGGCCGAAGCCGGGGGGAGGTGCGTCGGCACACGGTGACGGTCAGTCGTCGCCGTCGAGGAGGGCGTCGACGGAGAGGTCGAGGGTGACGCCGACGGACTCGGGGACCAGGACGGTCTCGCCTCGCTTGTAGTGGACGGGGTCGGGGTACTTGCCGTCGGCCGGGTCTGTGCAGAGCAGGACCTCGTCGTGTTTGCGGTCGGCGATCAAGTAGACGGGGACGTTGGTCCGGGCGTACACATCTACCTTGGTGGCCGTGTCGTTGGTCCAGTTGGAGGAGGTCACCTCCACGACCAGACGGAAGACGTGCGGGGCGTAGCAGTTCTTCTCGACGAGGGCGTCCCGAAAGTCGGCGTCGACAATGGCCAGGTCCGGCACCGCGTAATCCTCGGGTCCCGTCGGTAGCCATAGGCCGATCCCCGACACCGTTCTGAGCCCGGCCTCCCGGTCTCCCGCTTTGTGGCACTCCACGATCAACCAGGACAGTGTCACTTGATGCGGCCCATCCGGCGACGGTGTCACAACAATGCTCCCGTTGAGGATCTCCACCCGGTGTCCGGGCAGCTCCTCCCAGAGCCGGTCGGCAGCATCGGAAAGCGACGACTCGTGCAGTATCACAGCCACGGCACCCTCCTTTCGGGAACACCCTCCACGAGATTAACCGGGGACTGACGGTTTCCGCCCCCGATCACCCATTCGAGGGAACCGCCCAGCTCAGAACGCGTCCGAAGGCACGTAAGTCCCCCAAACCTCCCGCAGCGCGTTGCACACCTCGCCCACCGTCGCGCGGGCCTTCAGTGCCTCCTTCATCGGGTACAGGACATTGTCCGTGCCCTCCGCCGCCTTCTTCAGGTCCGCCAGTGCCGTGTCCACCGTCGGCCGGTCGCGCTCCGCGCGAAGCTTGGCGAGGCGCTCGGCCTGCTGGGCCTCGATCTCCGGGTCGACGCGGAGCGGCTCGTACGGCTCCTCCTCGTCCAGCTGGAAGCGGTTGACGCCCACGACCACCCGCTCGCCCGCGTCCGTCTCCTGCGCGATCCGGTACGCGTTGCGCTCGATCTCGTTCTTCTGGAAGCCGTGCTCGATCGCGGAGACCGCGCCGCCCAGGTCCTCGACCTTCCGCATCAGCTCCAGGGAGGCAGCCTCGACCTCGTCCGTCATCTTCTCGATCACGTACGAGCCCGCGAAGGGGTCGACCGTCGCCGTCACGTCCGTCTCATAGGCCAGCACCTGCTGCGTGCGCAGCGCCAGGCGCGCGCTCTTGTCCGTCGGCAGCGCGATCGCCTCGTCGAAGGAGTTCGTGTGCAGGGACTGCGTGCCGCCGAGCACCGCCGCCAGGCCCTGGACCGCGACCCGGACCAGGTTCACCTCCGGCTGCTGCGCCGTCAGCTGCACCCCCGCCGTCTGCGTGTGGAAGCGCAGCATCATCGACTTCGGGTTCTTCGCCCCGAACTCGTCCTTCATCACCCGCGCCCAGATCCGCCGGGCCGCTCGGAACTTGGCGACCTCCTCCAGGATCGTCGTACGGGACACGAAGAAGAAGGACAGGCGCGGCGCGAAGTCGTCCACGTCCATTCCGGCCGCGACCGCCGTGCGCACGTACTCGATGCCGTCGGCGAGGGTGAAGGCGATCTCCTGCGCGGGAGACGCGCCCGCCTCCGCCATGTGGTAGCCGGAGATCGAGATCGTGTTCCACTTCGGGATCTCGGCCTTGCAGTACCTGAAGATGTCCGCGATCAGCCGCAGTGACGGCTTCGGCGGGAAGATGTACGTGCCGCGAGCGATGTACTCCTTCAGCACGTCGTTCTGGATCGTGCCCGTCAGCTGGTCGGCCGGGACGCCCTGCTCCTCGGCCACCAGTTGGTACAGGAGCAGGAGCAGAGCCGCGGGCGCGTTGATCGTCATCGACGTCGAGACCTTGTCGAGCGGAATACCGCCGAACAGCACCCGCATGTCGTCGACCGAGTCGATGGCCACGCCCACCTTGCCGACCTCGCCGTGCGCGATCGGCGCGTCCGAGTCGTGGCCCATCTGTGTGGGCAGGTCGAAGGCGACCGACAGGCCCATCGTGCCGTTCGCGATCAGCTGCTTGTAGCGCGCGTTGGACTCCACCGCCGTACCGAAACCGGCGTACTGGCGCATCGTCCAGGGACGTCCGGTGTACATCGACGGGTACACACCGCGTGTGAACGGGTACGCACCCGGCCCGCCCAGCTTCTCGGCCGGATCCCAGTCTTCCAAGGCGTCCGGCCCGTACAGCGGCTCGATGGGCAGTCCGGACTCCGACTCGCGCGCCATGGTGTGTGCCTCCGCGTTTCTTCGTTACTCGGCTTGCCGACCCACTTGATTACTCACCAGTACGGACGACCTTCGCCACGGACTGTAGCGGCGGGCGTGCGCCCAGTGGAGAGGCGCAGGCTGGGACCTTGCTCACAACCATGCCCCGTAGTTCCCCAGGGGTCACGCGGGGGTAAAAATCTCATATGAAACGACCGGATGTCTGAAACGACCGGACTTCACGAGGGGAACGAGCGGACTTCACGAGGGGAACGAGCGGACTTCACGAGGGGAACGACCGGACGTTACTTCGCGGCGCGCGGATACGTCGGGGGCTCGCACGGATGTGTCAACGTGCGGGGGAGGGGTGCGGGGCGCGGGCGGGACCGGGGGAACGTGCCCCGCCCGCGCCGAGGTGCACCGAGCCGTGGGTACGGGGGGGGACCCCGGCTCTGTGCGACGGCCGATGACCAGTCGGCTCACTCAGTACTGCGCCCTAGGGGCCGAAAGTGTCACACCCACACTGAAGAAAATTTTAGGAAGTACGAAACCGCAGGTCGGATGGGGTGTTCGGTCCGGGGCCTGGGGCCTTGGCGCGTCAGGGCTCTCGGCGCGTCAGGGCTCTCGGCGCGTCAGGGGCCTTCGGACGTGCTCAGCGCGCTGTACGTCGGCGCCGGTGTTTCGATTGGCAGGGCAGGGACGAGGGCGCCGGGGGTGACCGACGGGGGCACGGCCACATCGTTGCCGCCCGAACGTATGTGGCCTTCGCCGTCACCGCCGTTGCCACCCTGGTCGCCGTCGCCGTCGCCGTTGGCGTTGGCGTTGGCGTTCCGGCCCTGGCCGTCGCCGCCCTGGCCGGACACCTGGTCGTCGCCGGAGCCCGCGTGGTCCTCGCCGCCCAGGACGCCCTTGCAGAACTTCTTCACCCGGCCGCTGCCGCCCGCCGCGTCCTCCAGGTCGCGCAGCCGGTCCGCGCCGAGGACGCTGCCGTCGGCCATGTCGCGGCAGGACGACCGCACCGCGGTCCACCACTCGCGGGAGTGAGCCGTCGCACGGTCGTCGGTGGTGCCCGGCCCGGCGGTCGCGGCGGAGCCGTCGCCCGCCTCGTCGTACGAGGAGCCGCCCTGCGCGGGCGCGGCCGACGTGCCGTCGGCCGTGGGCGACGGGG
>CBFHCJ010000346.1:0-7265 GCA_965654005.1 uncultured Streptomyces sp.
GGTGGTGGCCCTGCGGGGCCTCCCCCTCTCCCCCCCCCGGGGGCCCCCGGGCCGGAGCCCCGTGGGGGGGGGCCCCGCCCGTCGGTATGGATCCACATCCTGACTATGTCAAGAAGCGGTGCCCTGAACTCCCGTACGCACGAGCTACTGACGCGTTTCGGCCAAGGTCCCGGGAGCGGTCGTTGCTCGCCGCGGTCCGGTGGCCGTGCCGATCGCCGTACTCCGTGAGTCGGGAGGAACCGCAGGACAGGCCCGGTGGCATCGCCGCCGGGCCGTCCGTCGTCACCCGGCGTGCCACACCGGGGCTCTCGCGGTGCTACGGGCAGGCCGGCGCGCGGTGGCGCCGTCCGGCTCAGCAGTCAGGGCAGGAGGCGCAGTCGCAACAGTCTTTGACCTTCACGTCGTCGATGACCGGCCCGTTGGCGCTGTTGGGCGTGGTGCTGGCGAACGTGAGGGTGGTCGTGGTGCCGGTCGCCTCGAACGTGACCTGGCGCCGCACGTAACCCATGGCGGTGGGCGACTTCCCGGTGATGTCGAAGGAGAAGTCCTGGAAGACCTGGCCGTCGACGAGCACCCGCCCGGTCTTGACCGTCGGGCCGTTCCCCATGTTGCCGGCGAGGGCGTACGAGACCGTGTACTTGTGGCCCGGCTTCGTGGTGAAGGTCTGGGACACGGCCCCGGCCGTGAGGCCGTTGAGGTCGACGGACTGATCGCCTTCCGCCGCCTGCCAGTAGCCGGCGCCGATCAGGTCCACGGTCCCGCTCGTCACCGTCCAGGGGCCGATGGACTGGCCGGCCGGGTAGGTCTGGAACAGGCCCGCCGGGGCGGTGGGGTACTCGAAGCTGCCGTCGTCGAACCGGCTGACCGCAGCGGCGGCCCGGCCGGGTGCCGCGGAGGCGTGGGCCGGTGCGGCCAGTGCGGAGGTGGTGCCGGTGGCGATCAGGCCGGCTGTGGCGAGCGCGGCGGCGAAGACGTGTGGGGTCACCGTGGAGCCTCCCAGGGGGATTGGGGCGGTTTGAGCGATTCATGCGAACTGTCCCTTATGGCGGGGGCATATGCCACGATCGCTCGCAGGCGCGAGGGAGCGTGCGGCGCGCGCGTTCGTCGGTGCGCGCCGGTCGGTCGTCCCAGTGCGCCGGGGGAAGGTCCGCGGTGCTCGACCACCTCGTCCGCGGTGCTCGACCACCTCGTGCGACTGTGGCTGATGGCGCCCCGGCGGCGAGGCGCGGCTCCGACTGTCCGCCCTCATGGCGGATGCTCGGAGCTGCTGCCGTGTCCGGCCGGCAACGGTGAGCCCGGGGAGCGGCAGCTTTCGGTCAGCTTGGCGCCCTCCCTCCGGGAGGACCCCCGACGCAACACGGTCGCCCGTGCCTGTCCAAGAGGCCGACTTGACACCAAGGCGTACTCGATGGACATCGGCTGAGGCTTTTCGCGGGCGGGTGGCTGCGCGAGGACTGGTGACCTCGCCCCGAATCGGGTACCAACGATCGAGTAGCACCGATCAGTAACGTACGTCCGCAAGATCGCTGTACGGCACTCTTGACCGCCGTACGGCACCTTGATCGGCGTATGGTCCACAAGACCCCGATTCGCGGCGAGGTGAGCCTCATGTCCGCACCAACAGCACCGACTCCCAAACCCACCGTCACCGAGCGTGAGGCACGCCAGGTCGCGGAGGCCGCGCGCGAGCAGGACTGGCGCAAGCCCAGCTTCGCCAAGGAACTGTTCCTCGGCCGCTTCCGGCTCGACCTGATCCACCCGCATCCGCTCCCCGCCGACGAGCACGTACAGCGCGGCGAGGAGTTCCTCGCCAAGCTGCGCGACTTCTGCGAGACACAGATCGACGGCGCCCGCATCGAGCGGGAGGCGCGGATCCCCGACGAGACGATCAACGGCCTGAAGGACCTCGGCGCCTTCGGCATGAAGATCGACACGAAGTACGGCGGTCTTGGCCTCACCCAGGTGTACTACAACAAGGCGCTGGCTCTGGTCGGCTCCGCGTGCCCCGCCATCGGCGCTCTGCTGTCCGCGCATCAGTCGATCGGAGTACCGCAGCCGCTGAAAATCTTCGGCACCCCGGAGCAGAAGGACACGTTCCTGCCGCGCTGCGCCCGCACCGACATCTCCGCGTTCCTGCTCACCGAGCCGGACGTGGGCTCCGACCCGGCCCGGCTGGCCACCACGGCCGTACCGGACGGGGACGACTACGTCCTCGACGGGGTGAAGCTGTGGACCACCAACGGCGTGGTCGCCGACCTGCTCGTCGTCATGGCGCGCGTTCCGAAGTCCGAGGGCCACAAGGGCGGCATCACGGCGTTCGTCGTCGAGGCGGCCTCCGAGGGCATCACCGTCGAGAACCGCAACGCCTTCATGGGCCTGCGGGGCCTCGAGAACGGCGTCACCCGCTTCCACCGGGTCCGGGTCCCGGCGGCCAACCGCATCGGCCCGGAGGGCGCGGGCCTGAAGATCGCGCTGACCACGCTGAACACCGGCCGGCTGTCCCTGCCCGCGATGTGCGTGGGCGCGGGCAAGTGGTGTCTGAAGATCGCCCGCGAGTGGTCGGGAGCGCGTGAACAGTGGGGCAAGCCGGTCGCGCTGCACGAGGCGGTCGGTTCCAAGATCTCCTTCATCGCGGCGACGACCTTCGCCCTGGAAGCGGTCGTCGACCTGTCGTCGCAGATGGCCGACGAGGACCGCAACGACATCCGTATCGAGGCCGCCCTCGCCAAGCTGTACGGCTCCGAGATGGCCTGGCTGATGGCCGACGAACTGGTCCAGATCCGCGGCGGCCGCGGCTTCGAGACGGCCGAGTCCCTCAGGGCCCGCGGCGAGCGGGCGGTTCCGGCCGAGCAGATGCTGCGCGACCTGCGCATCAACCGCATCTTCGAGGGCTCCACGGAGATCATGCACCTGCTGATCGCCCGCGAGGCGGTGGACGCCCACCTGTCCGTGGCCGGTGACCTCATCGACCCCGACAAGTCCCTGGCCGACAAGGCGAAGGCGGGCGCGAACGCCGGTGTCTTCTACGCCAAGTGGCTGCCGAAGCTGGTCGCGGGACAGGGTCAGCTCCCGGGCGCGTTCGGGCAGTTCCACCAGGAGGTCGACCTCTCTCCACATCTGCGGTACGTCGAGCGCAGCGCCCGCAAGCTCGCCCGTTCCACCTTCTACGGCATGTCCCGCTGGCAGGGCCGCATGGAGACCAAACAGGGCTTCCTGGGCCGGATCGTCGACATCGGCGCCGAGCTCTTCGCGATGAGCGCGGCCTGCGTACGCGCCGAGCACCTGCGCAGGACCGGCGACCACGGCCGCGAGGCGTACCAGCTCGCCGACGCCTTCTGCCGCCAGTCCCGCGTCCGGGTCGATGAACTGTTCGAACGGCTGTGGGCGAACTCCGACGACGTCGACCGCAGGGTGGTCAAGGGCGTGCTGTCCGGTACGTATGAGTGGCTGGAGCAGGGGGTCGTGGACCCGTCCGGAGATGGTCCTTGGATCGCGGACGCGACCCCAGGCGCGTCGAAACGGGAGAACGTCCACCGGCCGATCCGGTGACCCGCAGCTACAGGTTGCCCGGAGGCATCAGCCACTGGGTCGGCTGGCCGGTGACCGATGCGATGGTCTCGAAGTCGTTGTCGTAGTGCAGCACGGTGAGGCCCTGGAGCTCGGCGGTCGCGGCGACGAGCAGGTCCACCGCGCCCGCCGAGCGATGTCGCCCTTTCGCGGTGAGCTCCTGTTGCACGGTCCATGCACGCGTCAGCGCCCGGTCGTCCAGCGGTGTCCAGTTGAAAAGTGCGTCCAGGCGCTCGACCATCTGCGCGCGGTGCTCGGCGTTCTTGGCGCTGTACAGGAACTCGATCTCGGTGACCGGGCAGCGGGCGACGAGGCCCTCCTCCAGGGGCTTCTCCCAACGTGAGAGGGCCGGCTGCCGGAGGATCCGGGCGAGCGCGCTCGTGTCGATGAGGAACACGGAAGCGGTCATCGACGGTAGTTCTCCTTGTCCAGGAGCAGGTCGAAGTCGCCCGCCTCGGCGCGCGCGGCCAGCCAGGCCAGCGCGAGGGCGCGCTTCTTGCGTTCGACGCCTTCCTTCAGGGCCGCGGTCACGGTGTCCTTCTTCGTCTTGGTGCCGAAAGCTATGGCCGCATCCGCCAGCAGCTGCTCGTCGATGTCGATCAGAGTCTTGGCCATGGCGCTACCTCCTGTATATATAGCGGACCTGTTTGTATATCCATAGTAGCGTGCGGTACGACCCACCAGACAGGAAAGGGGCACCCTGTCCTCCCGGCGGAGCCGTGCGGCCACAATGGAGGGATGACGGACAGTCCAGCCCCTCTTGCCGACCCTCATCTCGTCTTCGACCCCGTGGACGGGGTACGGGACGTCGTGATCCTCGGCTCCACCGGCTCGATCGGCACCCAGGCCATCGACCTCGTGCTGCGCAACCCCGACCGGTTCAAGGTCACCGCGATCTCCGCCAACGGCGGCCGGGTGGGCCTGCGCGCCGAGCAGGCCCACCGGCTGCGCGTACGCGCGGTCGCGGTCGCGCGCGAGGACGTCGTACCGGCGCTGCGGGAGGCGCTCAGCGCGCAGTACGGCCCCGGAGAGGCCGTGCCCGAGATACTCGCCGGACCGGTGGCGGCGACCCATGTCGCCGCCTCCGACTGTCACACCGTCCTGAACGGCATCACCGGATCCATCGGCCTCGCGCCCACCCTCGCCGCCCTGGAGGCGGGCCGTACGCTCGCGCTCGCCAACAAGGAGTCGCTCATCGTCGGCGGGCCGCTGGTGAAGGCCCTGGCCAAGCCCGGTCAGATCATCCCGGTCGACTCCGAGCACGCCGCGCTCTTCCAGGCCCTCGCCTCCGGTACCCGTGCCGACGTGCGCAAACTCGTCGTCACCGCCTCCGGCGGGCCGTTCCGCGGCCGTACGAAGGCGGAGCTGGCGGACGTCACACCCAAGGACGCCCTCGCCCACCCCACCTGGGCCATGGGCCCGGTGATCACGATCAACTCCGCCACCCTCGTGAACAAGGGTCTCGAAGTCATCGAGGCGCACCTGCTGTACGACATTCCCTTCGATCGCATCGAGGTCGTCGTACATCCCCAGTCGTATGTCCACTCGATGGTGGAGTTCACGGATGGATCCACCCTGGCGCAGGCGACGCCGCCCGACATGCGGGGACCGATCGCCATCGGACTCGGTTGGCCCGAACGGGTGCCCGACGCGGCGCCCGCCTTCGACTGGAGCACGGCGTCGACGTGGGAGTTCTTCCCGCTCGACAACGAGGCGTTCCCGTCGGTGGGGCTCGCCCGGCACGTCGGGCAGCTCGCGGGCACGGCCCCGGCGGTGTTCAATGCCGCCAACGAGGAGTGCGTCGACGCGTTCCTGAACGGCGCGCTGCCGTATCTAGGGATCACGGATACGGTCACACGGGTGGTGGAGGAGCACGGCACCCCCCGTACGGGAACTTCCCTGACCCTCGCGGACGTCCTCGAAGCGGAGACCTGGGCGCGCGCCCGGGCCAGGGAACTGACGGCGCAGACGGCGCAGACGGCAATCGCGGAGGCTCATGCATGACGACCTTGATGATGATCCTCGGCATAGTCGTCTTCGTGATCGGCCTGCTGGTCTCGATCGCCTGGCACGAGCTGGGGCATCTGTCGACGGCCAAGCTCTTCGGTATCCGAGTGCCGCAGTACATGGTCGGCTTCGGCCCGACCGTCTGGTCGCGGAAGAAGGGCGAGACCGAGTACGGCATCAAGGCGGTTCCGCTCGGCGGCTACATCCGCATGATCGGCATGTTCCCGCCGGGCCCGGACGGCCGGATCGAGGCCCGCTCCACCTCGCCGTGGCGCGGGATGATCGAGGACGCCCGGGCGCAGTCCTTCGAGGAACTGCAGCCGGGTGACGAGGACCGCCTCTTCTACAGGCGCAAGCCGTGGAAGCGGGTCATCGTCATGTTCGCGGGCCCCTTCATGAACCTGGTCCTCGCCGTGGCGATCTTCCTCGGCGTGATGATGACGTTCGGCGTCCAGACACAGACCACCACGGTCAGCAAGGTCTCCGACTGCGTCATCCAGCAGAGCGAGAACCGCACGAAGTGCGCGAAGGGCGACCCGGTCGCGCCCGCCCAGGCCGCCGGCCTCAAGCCGGGAGACAAGATCGTCGCCTTCAACGGGACGCAGGTGACGGACTGGTCCACACTCCAGTCCGACATCCGCGCCGACCCCGGCAAGGACGTCACGATCACCGTCGAGCGCAAGGGCCAGAAGATCGACCTGCACACCCACCTGATAAAGAACCAGGTGAGCAAGACGGACGGCAAGGGCGGCTATGTCGAGGGCAAGTACGTGTACGCCGGCTTCCTCGGCTTCACGCCTGCCACCGGCATCGTCGAGCAGTCCCTCGACCAGTCCGTGCAGCGCATGGGCGACATGATGGAGAGCGGCGTCGAGTCGCTGGTCTCCCTGCCCGGCAAGATCCCCGCCCTGTGGGAGGCGGCCTTCGACAACGCCCCGCGCCAGCCGGACTCCCCGATGGGCGTGGTCGGCGCGGCCCGGGTGGGCGGTGAGGTGTTCACCCTGGACATCCCGCCGTCCCAGCAGATCGCGATGATGCTGCTGCTCGTCGCGGGCTTCAACCTGTCCCTGTTCCTCTTCAACATGCTGCCGCTGCTCCCGCTGGACGGCGGGCACATCGCGGGCGCCCTGTGGGAGTCGCTGCGCCGGAACGTGGCCAAGCTGCTGCGGCGACCCGACCCGGGCCCCTTCGACGTGGCGAAGCTGATGCCGGTGGCTTACGTGGTGGCCGGTGTGTTCATCTGCTTCACGGTCTTGGTCCTGATCGCGGATGTCGTCAACCCGGTCAAGATCAGTTAGCGAGGCGGTCGACGGTGGGTGGCCGGGCGTGGTGACCAGTGGGAAACGATGTCCCCTGGTTCGGTCGTCATGCCCGGCCCGCTGCCCTTGGCCGTAATCGGGTGTACCCCTGGGGCGCTGTGTGCCCTCCGTTCATGTCCGTGGCGTAATCTCAAGGCTTGGAGCCCGCCGTTCCGGGACCGGACCTTGATCCACAACTTGGGGTTGCACAGCAGATGACTGCGATTTCACTCGGCATGCCGTCCGTTCCGACCAAGCTCGCCGAGCGCCGGAAGAGCCGGCAGATCCAGGTAGGAACCGTGGCAGTGGGCGGAGACGCCCCGGTCTCCGTGCAGTCCATGACGACGACGCGTACGTCGGACGTCGGCGCGACGCTCCAGCAGATCGCGGAGC
>CBFHCJ010000347.1:0-7264 GCA_965654005.1 uncultured Streptomyces sp.
CCGCAACCGTCGGCGCTCGGCCCTGTCCGCTTCCCGCGCCTGCTCCTCTGCAGTCGCCGGGGCGGTTTGCCCGGTTTCCGCTGCCCCTTTTCCGGTTCTGGCGCAAGTTCTGTGGCGCGGTCACTCAGTGTTAGCTCAGGAGGATGCGTTTCCGGAGTAGGGGAAGCCCGGCCCGGCCGAACATCTGCCGTTTCAGCATCTTCGTGCGGTTGTTGTGCCCCTCGACCGCTCCGGAGCTGTAGGGGAGGCTCAAGCCGTTCACGACGGCCTGAAGGTCTTGCCGGAGTCCGGTGACGAAGGAGCGCAGGTCCGGCAAGTCGTCAGCTTCAACCTTCCCCATCCACTCCTCCAGCTGGTGACCCTCGCGCTGTGCCATCAACTCAGCGAAGTTGCGGACGTGCTGGGCGGTTTCGTCCAACTGCGGGCAGCGAACCAGGATGCTGTTCAGATGCTGGGTTTGCTCGTCGGTGAGGCGGTCGGGGCGGCGAGTGATCCAGCCAGTCACTTCCCGCACGGAGGGAGGCTTGCGCGGCGTGGCGGGCGGGAACGCCGCCCGCACCGAGCGGAGGTAGTCCTGGACGACAGTGAGCCACCCTTGGTAGCCGCGGGCACGCAGCTCATCGAACAGCCGTGATGCGGTGGTGCAGCCCTCGTGCCACCGCTGGTGCAGGTAGGGCTTGTGGGGATCGAGGAGACTGGTGCGGCCGGTCCACTTGCCGACGAGGAGTTCGTCGGCCGTGCCGGCGCGCAGGAAGCGGCGGACGGTGTTGCGGGACAAGCCCAGTTGCTGGGCCCGTCACCTGCTGCCCACCGCTGGGCAGGTGGGCGGGATGCCGCAGGTAGGAGCCGTGTATCCGGTCCGACCAGCCCCTACACCCCGGACACCGTGTGCACCGTTCGCCGTACCGCGAGCCGTAACCCGCACCTTCCCCGCTTCCGCCTCCACCGACGTGATCGCCACATCGACAACCCCCGGAAACAGCAACTGTTCCAGCTCGACCGTGATCTCTTCCACGAGCAGTGAAGATCACCCGAACGAGCAACGGCCCGAGCTGTTTTCGGACAACCTCCCGACCGAAACATTCAAGATCAACCACTACGGAGAGTGGCAGTCCACAGAACTTGCGCCAGAACCAGTTTTGATCCGCCGTCAGGGGGCACGGTTCAGGACCAGACCGTCACATTCCTCGACTACGTCGCGGAAGACCGGCTGTACCTGCTCTGGCGGCTCATCGCGTTCCGAGGCGCCCGACGCGGCGAAGGCTGCGGCGTCCGGTGGGAAGACCACTCGGCCAAGGCTGTAATACCATGCCTGGGTCTGTCAAACACACGAGCGGGTCTTACAGGATTTTCGTAGCTGGTGATCGCTTCTGTCGGACGTCAGCTGAGCAGGATGCGCTGGCGCAGGAGCGGGTATCCGGCGCGGCCGTACATCTGGCGTTTGATCAGTTTGATCTTGTTGTTGGCGCCCTCAGTGCGTCCGTTGTGGTGGGGCAGGGTGAGGGCGGCGTCGACGGCGGCGCGGTCCCGTTCGAGGCCGGTGACGTAGGAGTACAGGAAGGGCAGGCCGGCAGCCCGGGCGCTGGTGATCCAGTCGGTCAGCGCGTCGGTATTGGCCTGGTTTGGTGTCAGCAGCTGGGCGAAGTCGCGCACGAGGTCGGCCAGGGTGGTCATCTCGGTGCAGGCCCCGGCCAGCTGCTCGCGCAGGATGCGCTGGTCCTCGCGCAGGTGGTCGGGGTGGGTGAGCAGGAGGCGGGTGGTGCGGCGCGGAGAGAGGGCGACGTGGTCGGCCTCGACCCGGCCCTGGGTGATGTAGCGGACCAGGAGGTTGGCGCTGCCGGTGTAGCCCAACTCCTTGATCTCCGCCAGGAGGTGCGTGACGGGCACGGCCAGGTCCTCGGCTCGGCGCTTGCGCAGGTGTTCACGGTAGGGGTCGACCAGGGTGGGCCGGTACTGCGGGGCTTTGACCAGGCGCTCGGGCTCGGTGTGGCGCGCGTAGCGCTTGACGGTGTTCAAGGCGAGGTTCAGGCGGCGGGAGCATTCCAGCAGCCCGACCCCGGCGTCCAGCAGCTCGTGAACCTGCCGCCAGCGCTCGCGGGTGGTTTCGGCGCGCTTGCCCTCGCGCAGAGGCGGGCCGGCCTTGGCCCAGCAGGCGCTGTGCGCACCGACTTCCTTGAGGACCGCCTCGGCCAGGCCGTGCCACAGGTGCCAGCGGTCCGCCACCTGCACGATCGTGGGGTCAGCGTCGGTGACGGCCTGGGCGAAGCCGCCCGCCCCGTCCCGGCACACCACCTCGATCCCGGCATGCCCGGTCAGCCATGCCGTGACCGTCTCCATCTTCCGGTCGGGCAGCACGTCGATGCGCTCGCCGGTCTCGGCGCAGGTCAGGATCGTCGCGTAGCGGTGGCCGCGCCGCAAGGCGAACTCGTCGATCCCCAGTACGCGCGGGGCCGGTTGATCCGGCAGGGCGATGCGCATCAGGCAGTTCAGCACGCTCGCCCAGGACAGCACATGGTGCAGCGTGCTCAGCATGCGGGCCCCGGCCGAGCCCGCCATTGCCACGGCCACCGCGTCGACCACCTTCTGCAGGGCCGGGGTGCGCCGCTGGTAACGCCGAGTCAGCCCGTCGACCTGCTCGGCGAAGGTGGCCTTCGTGCAGGCGGGGTTCTCGCAGTACAGTCGGCGCACCGATAAGTCGATCACCACGGGGCGTCCGCCCACCGCCTCGTCCGCGACACGCCGAACGTACCGCGAGTGCACCCACGCCGAGGCATGCCCGCACCCCGAGCACGCTGCGGGCACGTCATCCCTGGTCCGGGCCGCGATCCGCAACAGGCCCCCGCTGGCCTCCACCCGATCGACGTCCACCGCGGCCAGCTGCGGCAGCAGATCCTCCAACATGACGACACACACCGCCAGAGTGACAGCTTCAACCACCCGACACCATAGGCCAGTTGAAGCGATCACCAGCTACGAAAATCTTGTAAGACCCATGAATTAGGTGGAAACTTCACTAGAAGGGACACCTGATGAGGATTCAGAAGGCTCACTCTCTCGAGACGGTGGGCGGCGTGTCGCTTGCGTCCGGGGAGCCGGCCGCGGACGGTGCGGGCGTGAAGAGGACGACGGAGAGTGTGGACGGGCTGGGCCTGGACCTGCTGGAGGCGCTGACGCTGCTGGCACAGGACCAGGTCCGCGCCGGCGGGCTGCGGCTGGTGGGCGAGGACGGGCTGCTGCCCGCGATCACGCAGCACCTGATGCAGGCCGCTCTGGAGGCCGAACTGGAGGAGCATCTGGCCGCCGAGGCCGAGCGGGCCGGTGGGCGGGGCTCGCGTTCGGGCGGCAACGGCCGCAACGGGTACCGCGCGAAGAAGGTGATGAGCGAGGTCGGGCCGATCACGCTTCAGGTCCCCCGGGACCGGCTGGGCACCTTCCGCCCGAAGGTCCTGCCCCGGCACACCCGGGGGACCGGTGCGCTGGACGAGATGGTCCTCTCGCTCACCGCCCGCGGCATGACCTCGGGAGAGATCGTCGCGCACCTGGACGAGGTCTACGGGATGAAGACCTCCAAGGAGACCATCTCCACGATCACCGACAGTCATAGTGATACGCGGGTCCCCGGTGGTCGTGACCCGATCACTGACTGACGTCCTGCTGGACTGTCCTTGCCTTGATCTGTCCGACTGCCGGGGCCCGGTTCCCAGGGCTCCGGCCGGGCGGAGCATGACCTCATAGGAGTCAGCCGTTCACCTGCGGATGACGCCTCGCGGGCGTGAAAATCGGTGTGGGGCTGTCCGCCGACGCCGATCGATGTTTGGGTTGTGAGCCCGCATAGGAGTCTGGTGAGGGAGCCGTCCGAGGGGCCGCACACTGTCGCCTTGAGCACGCCGATCAGCTTCTCCGCCACCCCTCAAGGCTCCCCGGGCAGCCCCGCCCGCACCACTGCACCAGGGGGCACCTCATGGAGGAGTTAAGAGAAGACCACGACGACGGGACCGTCGCGCGGGTCGCGGCGATCGATATCGCGAAGGCGTCCGGGATGGTCTGCCTGCGCGTCCCGCACGACACCATCGAGGGCCGACGCGTCCAGCAGGTCTGGTCGGTCGCCTCGACCACCAATGCGATCCTGGAACTCGGCGACAAGCTGGTCTGCCAGGGCGTCGAGCGAGTGGTGATGGAGGCGACCGGCTCGTATTGGCGCCCGTTCTTCTCTCTGCTGGAAGCCCGCGGCCTTGACTGCTGGCTCGTCAACGCCCGTGACGTGAAGAACGTCCCCGGGCGCCCGAAGACCGACAAGCTGGACGCGGTCTGGCTGGCGAAACTCGCCGAACGCGGTATGGTCCGCGCCTCGTTCGTCCCGCCCAAACCGGTCCGGCAGCTGCGGGACCTCACCCGGACCCGCACGAGCTGCTCGGCGACGTGGCCCTGGCCACACCCCACGGCTGGGACGCCCGGATCACCGCGCGCCAGCAGCACGCGGCAACGCCCCGCGCGCCACCCCGCATCCCGGCCGCTTCGACCTCGCCGCCACCCAGCAGGACCAGCAGCCGGCGCTGGCCTGACCGGCCCACCCGCCGGTGCACCCCGCTTGGTTGCACCGGCGCCCGCCACCGTCCCGCCCGGCTGCGGCCCCCGCTCCACACCGCAGCCGGCACCGAGATCGCGTCCACCCGCCGCCGCCCAGGGCGGCCGACGCGCAGCACATCGGAGACCGCCTTGCGCTACATCACCACCCACCACGCGCCGGCCACCAGCCTGCGCTGCATCGGCGACACCAGCTGGCAGCCCCGTGGCGCGTGCTACGGCATGGACGTCGAGGACGCCGACGCCACCTTCTTCCCATTGCCCCGGGAGCACGAGGCCATCGCCGAGGCCAAGGAGCTGTGCGCCGCCTGCCCGGTCCGCCGCGAATGCCGCAACTACGCCCTGGAAAACGAGCTGAAGGACGGCATCTGGGGCGGGCTGACCGAGGCCGAGCGCCGACCCTGGCACAAGGGGCTGCCGCAGGCGTCTCGACTACACGCGGGTGCTCGCGCTCTTCAACGGGCGCGACGTGCATCTGACCGAGTCCGAACGGCAGGTCGTCATCGACCACGCCTATGTCTGCGGCTGGCATGCCGACCGGCTCGCCTTCACCTTGCAGATCGGCCGCAAGCACGCCCAGGAACTGCTGCGGGAGGCCGCCGACAAGGTCTTCGGCCGTGACCTCAACTTCGGTGTCCCCCCAAGGCCCAAGAAAAAGAAGAGGAAGCCGCAGGCACCGACGACGAGCGAGCCCGCGTCTGCCGAGCCCGCCCGGGAAGAGCCGGCGTTCCGCCCGGTGAAGCAGACCTCCGCGCGTGTCCCCTTCGGAAAGGCTGTATGACCCACCCCGCCCTGGTCCTCGGTGCCATCCCGAACCTCTCCCCCTTCGCTATCGGCGTCCCCCTCGCGGCCCTGGCGCTGGCGCTGACCGGCTGGGCGATCCGCCACCGCGGAAGGCGCCCGCAGAATCGTTCACGCAGCCTGGCGGTCACGGTCGCCGCCATCGCCGCGCTGGGCTGCACTGCCTACAGCGCGGACACCAGCTGGCGGTTCGCCGCCGACTACCTGAACATGGCCGGCACCGCCGAGCGTAGCGCGATGTTCGGCGCCGCCGAACTGGCACTCTTCGCCACCGCCTTGATGGCCCGGGAAAACCTGGCCACCCAAGGAGCGCCGGGGCTGCCAGGCACCCTGGTCTGGGTCGTCACCGGCGTGCAGGTGATCCCCGCCTATGCCGAGAGCGGCCCCGTCGGCGGCACGGTCCGCGCCTTCGTCGGCCCGGTCATGGCGGCCATGCTGTGGCACCTGGCCATGGGCATCGAACTGCGGCTGCCCACCCCCGGCGCCGCCTCTCACGGACTAATCGCCACGCTGGGCCGGGAGGCGCGCGAGCGGCTGCTGTCCCGCCTCGGCATCGCCGCCCGGGACCGCGACGCCGCACAGATCACCCGCGACCGCGCCACCGCCCGCGCCGTCACCCTCGCCACCCGCCTCGCCGAACGCACCCCCCAGCAGCAACAGAGCCGACGCGGGCGGCGACTCACACGGAAGCTGTCGAAGGCGATCGGCCGGGCCTCGGTCGGCACGGACCCCATCCAGCGCGCCACGCTGCTCGACCAGCTCGCCGCGCGCCGGCACGCACTCGCGCTCGCCACGGTCCCCCTGCCCTCCCCCTGGTCCCCGCACGATAGCGGCGAGAGCACCGCCACGGTCCCCGTATCGAACAGCGGAACCACCGCGGTCCCCATCGACCGTCCCCCCGACACCGAAGCACCTGGGGACCGGGAACCGCTGGAGCGGGGACCGGTCCCCAGGACCGCCCCCGCTGCGAGCGGAGAGACGCTCCCCGAAGCCGGGGACCGTGACGCGGGGACCCGGGACCGTGACGCGGGGACTGAAGCCCCCAAGCCGGAGTCCGGTCAGGGGCTCGGCGGCGGCGAGGGGACCGGCCAGCCCACGGGCGAATCCCCTGGTCAAGCCCCTGATTCGCATTGGGGACCGGAGGGCGCCGAGTCGGGGACCGACCCCACCGGGGACCGGGGACCGAACGACACCGACACGGGGACCGACCCCACCGGGGACCGGGGACCGAACGACACCGACACGGAGACCGACCCCACCGGGGACCGGGGACACACGGTCTCCCTGCGGCGGAAGCCGACCACGAAGGCCAAGGGCAAGGGCAAGCGCGGCGGACCGTCGCGCAGCCCGCGGACGCAACGTCCCTCGCGGGAGCTGCAGGAGTCCGTGGACCAGCTCGTCCAGCAGGTCCGCCCGCACGTCCCCGAACTGCTCGCCCGGGACGGCAACGAGGCCGTCACCCGGGTCCAGCTGAGGGAGATCCTCCGGCGCGAGGGCCTGACGGGCGGCCGGAACGACCGACTCAGCCTCGTTCTCCAGCAGCTGCGGAGCGAGGCGACCAGTACGACAAGGAGCAACGCCCGATGAAGACCTGCCGCCAAACGCAATCACCCACAAGGGATACGAGCGGGAGATCAGGTTCCTGAGCGCCCACTCCGAGCGGCACGCCGGCAAGCCGTCGGGGAAAGCCAGCGCGAAGCGCGCGATCGCGGCGAGGGCGCAGATGGCCAGGGCGCTCAGCGGCCACGTCGGGCGCTGCCCCGAGTGCGGCTGAACCGGCCAAAGTAGCAGCACAAAGCCCCTATCCGTACCCGGCGGCCCGACTGTCGTGTGCCGGGCCACCGCCCCGCTCCGGGAGGCAGCTCGTGTTGCCGCGTAC
>CBFHCJ010000348.1:0-7242 GCA_965654005.1 uncultured Streptomyces sp.
CGAGCGCCTGCGGCGCGAGGCGCTGGAAGAACTGCACCGCGCCGACGCGGCGGTGGCCGGCCAGCCCCGGCACGTCGTCGTGGACGCTCTGCCGCACCCGGCATGGCCGCGCCGCCCGTACGGTCACCTCACCCGCGCCGACCTCGCCGCCGCCATCGCCGACGCCCGGCGCCGCATGCGCCGCGCCGCCCTCGACGGCGACCACGACGCCGAGCGTGCCGCCGCAGCGGAGCACGCCGCGCTGCGCCGCGAGCAGAAGCTGCGGCGGGACATGCGCCCGCTCGATCGCATGCGCGAGGACTGGCAGCGCGAGCCCAGGCGCGGCGCCAGCCACACCGCCCGCCAGCCGGTCGAGGCCACCCTTCGCGAGCTGACCGCCAACCTGCACCGGCAGGACGAGGCGCGCCAGCGGCTGCACCGTGCCGAGATCATCGCCGAGCGCATCCGCGCCGAGCGGCGCCTGCGCGACCAGCTCCCCCACGGCCCCGCCCCGGTGCCCGACAACTCCGGTCCGCTCCCGGACTGGCTGGCCCCCTCGGCCGCCCTGCGGGACGCCGACACCCCCGAAGCGTGGCGCGCGCACTTGGTCGAGCGCCGCATCGTGCTCTCCCAGCGGCTGGAGCAGACCGGTGCGCTGCTCGCCACGGACCCGCCCGCCTGGGCGCGCGTGCTGGGCCCCGTCCCGCACACCGGCAGCGAGCTGCGGACGCTGTGGGAGCGCACCGCCGCACTGGCGGACGCCTGGCGGGTTCGGCACGGCCTGGACGACTCCGTCGTCGGCATCGGCGAGCAGCCCGAGGACCCGCGCGACGCCCACGCCTGGGCGATCTTCCAGGAGCGGATCGACGAGGTCGGCCGGCGCACGAGGGCGTGGGCCGCCGCCCGCGCCCGGCCGGACGATCCCGTCTCCGGCATGCGTATCGCCGGGCGCACCGCGGAGAACTTCCACTACCGCCTGCTGGAGGCCCGCTTCACCGACGCCGACGACCGGCAGGCGGTCACGGCCGCCGCTGCGGCGTTCGCCGACGTCGCCTTGCACCTGGTGCTGGACGGCGAGGAACCGCCGGAGGAATGGGTCCAGCAGATCCCCGCCCCCGACGAGCAGGACGAGGAGCAGAAGTCCCAGTGGCAGCAGCTGGTAACCGCCTTGGCGGTGTGGCGCATGCTGCACCAGACTGACGCGGACGACCCCCTTGGGGAGAGCCCCGAGGAGGCCGAGCTGCGCGCGCAGTGGACCGAGCTGCACGACGCCCTGACGCTCTTCCAGCGCTCGCGGATCCAGCAGCGGCTCGCCGAACTGCGCGCCCAGCGCGAGCGCGAACGTGCCCGTCGTGGCCTGCCGCCGACCGACGGTCCGGCCACCGGCCGGACTGCTGCGGCCACCCGGCGAGCCCGCCAGGCGGCCGAGGACGAGCAGCAGCGCCAGCAGCGCCCCGGACCCGGTCTGGGCCCCCGCCGGGGCCCGGGAAGCTAACAACGAAGGAGAGAAACGATGGAGGACCAGCCGACCGACGGCCTCAGCCAGGAGCAGCGCGGACAGCTCGCCGCGTGGCTCGCCGAGCGACAGGCACGCATGGCCGCCCTCGGGCACACCCTGGCCCCGGAGGGCACCTTGGATGAGCGGCTGCGCGCCATGGACGCCGCCTTCGAGGCCAGCCCCGACCGGGACGACGAGAAGGCGCAGGAGAACCACGAACTGCGCCGCACAGTAGCCATCTTGGAGGAGGCCATCCGCGCACTTCTGAGCGGTCAGCTGCCCATGCCCAATGCGGCGGCGGCCCCGAACTGAACGGGCCGCCGCCCGGCTACCGGCGCACGCCCTGCGATCCCGGCGCCTGGCTCGGCCGGTGCATCTGCCACTCCTCTTCCGCCTGGGCGTGCCTGCGGGCGGAGGGCGTGGTGGTCAGCCGGTCGGCCACGCGCTGGGCCTTGACGGACTTGGCCCCGCTGCTCTGGATCTCCCCCGCCACCGCCCGGCGTACGGCGGCCTCCTCCGCCCGCTGGCGGGCTGTCAGCCGCGCGCGGCGGCGCATCTCCTGGTTGATCCGCTCGACCTCGTCCGCCGCCGCCTGGGCCTGTCGCATCTGCTCATCGAGGTTGTCCGGCAGCTCTTGGCCCTGGGCGGCAGCCGCCGCCGCGCGCTCCAGCTCGCGGCGCGCGTCCACCGCCTTCGCCACCGCCTCGCCGCGCACCGTGCTCAGCTGCGGATAGCTCAGCATCGCCAGCTGTCCCGCGCCGGCCACCCGCTTCAGCGACACTTGCGCTTCCTGCCGGGTCATGGCCTCCAGCCCGACCGCCATCCGCGGCTCCACTCGGTGCACGCTGTGCTGCTCGGGCACGAGCCGTTCTCCCCAGGCCAGCATCTCCGTGCGCGTCTGCGCCGCGCGCACGGCGTCGAGCCCGTAGACGGCGAACGCCTCATCCGGCACCTCGGCAGCCTGCGCCAAACGCAGATACAGCTGCTCGGCGATGTCCTCCTCCGGCACCCCGCGCACCTGGGCGATGCCCGTCACGTAATCGGAGATATAGGAGTCCACGACCTCCGGCCCCAAATGCTCGCGCAGCGTGGCCAGATCCACGTAATCCTTCGCCACGGCCCGCTTCTGCGGCGCCTCCAATTTGTTGTAGAGCAAATCACCGATAGCCGCGACGGGTATTCCGTTGACAATCTCGGGCTCAAAATAGTGGTCCATCCGGACCATCTGCACGCTCACCGTGCCGTGCTCGGGATGGCTCACCCGGAAGTCGGCGTTCTGGTCGCACCGCGCCAGCGGGTGGAAAGCCCCGGTGCGGGTCACCTCGACCTGATAGCCCCTCGCGCGCAACGCCGCGAACACCGCGGCCCGTACTGCATCCGCGTCGAGGACCTTGTGGGTGAACAGGTCGATGTCATCCGACTTCTCCCGCGCTGCGCGCACCCCGTGGACGTGCATCGCCAGACTGCCGGACAGGTGGTAGCCGCGCGCGGCGCACACCTCCAGCATGATGCGGGCGACATCCAGCTTGGCCTCGCGGTTCACGCGCCACCCCGCGCTGCCTCAGCCAGCTCCGGGAACCGGCCCTCCCACACCCGCAGGATCTGCGACGGCGCCAGCCGCTGCGGCCACAGCTCGCGCAGCAGACCGCGGTTCAGCAGCGCGGCCTGGTCGCTCTCGCTGCCGTCCACCAGCACCCGCCGGTACAGGCTCACCCGCTGCCAGGCGTTGGACAGGTCCACCTGCGGACCCAGCTCGGCGTCGACCAGGTACACCGGCAGCTCCACCACGCCGCTGTCCGGACCGGCCAGCGCAGCCAGGTCGCTGACCACCTGGAAGCCGGAGTACAGCAGCCAGTCACTGACCGCCGGATCCGCCAGCGCCTCCGCGATGTCGGAGGCCACCAGCCCCTCGCGGCCCGCCTGCTGGAGCATGGCCTGCTCCGCCGCCCGTGCCCGGCGCACCCGCTCGAAGTTCGGCCGCGGCGTGGTACCGCCCATCTCCTGTCCACCTCTTCCCGAAATGCTGCTGTCTGGATGCCCTGTGGTGCTCCTACGCACCGTAGAGGCGTCCGGCCCGGCGGAGTGCTCCGCCGCCGGCGGCCTCCTCGACCGGCACCGCAGGGCCCTGGGCGGCCAGCCGCCGCACCCGCGGCGAGCTCCCGCCCGGCTCCGGCGTCTCGATCCACCAGCCACCGCCGTCGTCGCACCACACCCGCGCCGACGTGCTGCCGCTGCTGGCCGGCTCGGCGGCCACCGACTGCTCTGTCCCCGGTACGACCGGCACCACCGCGGCCACCCGCCGCCCGTTGCGCGTCAGGTACGTCACCTCGCCCAAGTAGGCGGCCCGGTTGACGAGTTCGCCGAGCTTGCCCCGCGCTGCCTCGATGCCCTGCTCCCTGTCACCAACGCCACCCATGCCGATCACCCTACTCCCTGAAACCTTAAGGACCTTCAGGATAAGGTGGACTCCGCAGCGCGCTTTTGACAGCAACGGCCCCTGGTTTCGGAGGACTTGATGAGCCATCGTCCAACCACCTGGCCCCTCGGCCGCACCGGCACCGCCCGCCGGGCGGCCAGGCGCAGCCGGGCGGCGCGGCGGATAGCCGCCCCGGTCCTGCTCGCGGCGGCGCTGGCCACCGTCAGTGCGTGCGGCGGCTCCCCCAGCGCGCACCCCTCTTCCTCGCCGAGCAGGGCACAGGCCACGGGCGCGCCGCCGGTGCGGCTGCCGGTCCCGGACGGGTTCGACACCTCCCGCGGCTGGAGCACGAAGGCGAGCCCGGAGACCCCGGACGTCCAGGCCGGAGCCAGCGGCTTCCCGCTGGTGGCCATCGCGCCCCGCAGCAACCTGGTGGTGCAGGCCGTCGACGACGGCTCCCGCGTGCAGGCGTACGACCTGGCCACCGGCAAGGTCGCCTGGACCTTCACCCCGACAGCGCTGAGCGGCGCCCGCACCGGCGTCTTCGTCATGGCCACCGGCGGCCGCGAGCAGATCCTGCTCGCCCGGCAGGGCAAGACCAGCGGCGACGGGCTGAACCAGTCCGCCCCCACCGCCACGGTGGACATCATCCCCGCAGACTCCCCCGCCAAGGCGGCCGCCGCCCACCATCTCGACCTGCCCGTCCCCTCCGACCAGGCCCTGTCCTTCACCGCCACCGACAGCGGCTTCCTGGTCGGTGCCGCGGACCACGGCACCTACAGCCAGGCCACTGTCATCGACCCGGCCACCGGCGCCAAGCGTTCCGTCACGGCCGCCAACGTGACGGTACCGGGCTGCGGCGGGTCCACCTGCTCGCTGAGTGCGACGCCCGCGTTCGCGACCTCGGCCGGCGTGGTCTCGACGTTCCAGCAGACCAGCGGCTGCGACCAGTGGGGCAACGGCAGCGGCCAGCCGTGCATCACCGGCTTCAAGGTCGGCGACGCGTGGACGAGCACCACCATCGCGCCCAGCGGCATGCATACCGGCATCCCCCTCGCCGTCACCGGCAAGTACCTCATCGCCGCCTGGCACGCCAGCGACTCCCAGACCGACCAGCCCGCCCTCAGCGCCGACGCCAAGACCACCTTCACCGTCCAGGACCTGGCCACCGGCAAGACAATCGCCTCGACCAGCTGCACCTCCGCCGAGCAGCTGACCTTGCAGCCCGGCTCGGCGCAGAGCTCCACCCGCACCTCGTCGAACGGCCGCTACCTGGTCTCCGGCCAGACCGCCTTCGACCTCAACTCCCGTACCGGCCGCTGCCACACCAGCTCGGCGAGCAGCAAGGGCATCGACTTCACCGCCGTCGGCGACGACGGCACCGCCTACGGCCTGATCCACACCGGCGGCGGCACCGACGCCTCCAGCCTGTACGGGCGCCTGCCGATCGCCCCGGACGGCACGGACAGCACCGAGCAGGGCGCCCGCGTCGACCTCGCCTCGGGCAGTGCCAAGGCCCTGCAGGAGGCGGCCGAGGTCCCCATCTACCTGGCCGCCTCCAACGGCGTCTTCCGCACCGGCGACGTCCTGGCGGTCTACCCCCGCAGCTGAACGGCGCCCGTTGTTGATGACAACCCACACACGAACCACCCACCAGCCGCAGCAGCGAAACCACCGCAGAGGAGACGAGAGATGGACGACAAGCAGCGTCAGCGGGAGTTCAGCTGGCAGACCTACCAGCGCTGGGCCATCGGACCGCTGATGACCCGCGAACGGTGGGAGGCCCGTCAGGACCGCATCGAGTCAAGGCAACCGCTCCCCACCAATCCCTACGAGTGGTGACAGCCGGTCCCGGCCGGATGAGCCGGGACGGCATCGGCGGGCCGTCAGTCCGACGTCACGGACTCCGGCTCGCCGACCTCGTCCAGCTCCTCCGGCTGGCCCGGAGCGTCGGCGAGGTCGGTGTCAGCCAGGAGGCTGGCTCTGAAATCTGAAAGGGCGTCCAGCAGCGCGGTCGTACAGGAAATCCTGGAGCTGGAGGAGATGGGTGACCTGTACCGGCGCGTCCGCGTCGGAGGTCAGCAGGGTGAACTCTTGCAGGATGGACTCCTCGTCCATGCCGTAGTGGCCAGGTGTGCCCCGGTAGTGGAGGACGGCGCTGGGGGCGAGGTAGAAGGTCGCTGTGCCGTCCGGGTAGCCGCGCCACCGTTCCGACGCGCGCAGGAAGCTGTCGCCCTGGTCCAGACCTCGGGCGCTGGAGGCGGCCCGTTCCGCGGCGTCGGCGACGGTCGCCTGCTCGACCTGGTCCAGGGTGTCGTAGATGGTGTCCGGCGGGGGCAGGACAGCGTCCACTTTGGTGTACGGGCTGTCCACGAGGTAGGCGGCATTGGTCGTGCGATGCAGCAGCGGGGCGAGCGCAGCTTCGGCGAAGCCGTCACCGACGATGGCCGCCACCACGGCGACGGCGCCGGCGGTGGCCAGGCGCAGCGTATGGGGCCGGTTGGCGGGCAGCAGGCGGTAGCCGAGCAGCAGGCCGGCGGCGCCGGACGCGAGGGTGGTGGCCATGCTGGCGCCGTCCACGAGCGCGCGGCCAATGTATCCGGCGCTCTGGCGAGCGGTCGTGTTGGTCATGGGGGAAGAGCTCCCTTGATCTGGTGTGCGGGACGAAGGTGGCGCCCGGCGGGGCGGCAAGGGCGTCGGTGGCCAGCGCTGCCCCGCAGGCGCTTTCGGTGACCGTCATCCCCGCCCGGCCTCCCACGGGCCGGGCGGGGTTCAACCTGCGGCATCCCTACCGGCGCCCCGGAGTGCTCGGGGCGTTGCCCTGCGGACGCCGCTGGTGGATCTCCTCCTGCGCGTGCCGCTGCGGACGCTGCTCCTTCTCCTTCTTCGGGCCCTTCGGTGCCGGGCCCTGCGGCTGCGCCGACGGCCGCTTGGCCGCGGCGGTGGCGGTCGCCTTCACCGCCGCCTGCCACGCGCCCTGGATCACGTCCTCCGGCAGCGCCGCGCCCTTGGCGGCCGCGTGGACACGCAGCGCCGCGAGGAACGGCTCGGCCATCAGCGCCCCTTCCTGCGATGGCACCTGCGCCTGGGGCTTGTCGGCCAGGTTCTGGGCTGCCGCCTGGGACTTGTCCGCCAGCTGCATCAGCATCTCGGCCTTGCGCCGCTCGGCGGGCGTGGTCGCCGCCGCGGCGGCGAGCGCGGCCCGGTCGCGCAGCCGCTCCGCCTGCGCGGCAAGGGCCTGCTGGGTCACGGCCCGCTGGTCCGGAGCCTCACCCTGCTGTTGCTGCGGCTGCTGGCGGGCGGCGGCCGTGGGCGCCGTGGCCGGAGCGTCGCCGCCGCGGCGGCGCTG